>JBFMHE010000015.1 GCA_040752355.1 Nitrospirota bacterium
TTCCCAAAACGCTCAATGAAATAGTCTCTGTCTCTGTCGTCAGAGACTATAGCTTTCTTTTCTATTCCCCTGCATATTACGTGGTGCAGTGTGCCGGGATAGTCGAGTCTCGCTTGTCGTGGCATGCCATATTATCCCGCAATCCATCAATCAGGTCAACTAATTCATCAACGTCCCCTGCCCTGAGACGTCCCCTGCCCTGAGAATACTGAGAATATCACCAGTTAGATTGAGATCAGCCGAAAGGCCGCCTCTTGTGGTACAATCCTTCAGCGAAACGGCGGTATGCTCTTTTCCGCCGGTCCACATCTCTATGCTGCAACAAGCCAGGGAGGCTGAAGCCATGGAAAAGTTCACGCAGGAATTAGTGATAGGCGTAGAGGCCATAGACAACCAGCACCGGGAGATCTTTATGCTCTTCAACAACCTTCAGGAAGCGGTGGAGCAGAAAAAAGCGTCCGCGAACATTGAAGAGATATTCAGGTTCCTCGACAACTATGTGAACACGCATTTCAGCACTGAAGAAGAATATATGCAGAAGTACGCCTATCCTGCCTATGATGTTCACAGGGCGCAGCACGAAAAATTCTTTGAGGAGCTTGCCGGAAAGAAGCACGACTACTTGAAAGTGGGAGAGGCGGTCAGGACGGATATGGTGGTCTGGCTCTATTTCTGGTTCCGCAAGCATATCCTGTCGGTCGATAAGCGTATGGGTGAGTTTCTGAAGAGCAAAATCGAAGCCCGGGCGTAATAGGCATTCTCACAGATTGAGCGTAGAGTGACTTCTACCCTCCGTCGTGCTTCTCGAGCTTATCGACGCGCAGCCCTATGAGCCTTATTTTCTTCCCTTTCAGCTCTACCCTGGACAGGCAGTCGAAGGCGGCCTTTCTTATTATCTCGAGGGTGCTGGTCGGCTCGTCGAGCGTCTTTGCCCGGGTCACGGACTTGAAGTCGCTGTAGCGCACCTTTACGGTCACCGACCTGCCTTTGTACCCGGTCTCCTTGAGGCTGTCCGAGACCTCCCTGCAGAGGTCGGCAAGGTTTTTCGCGATCTCCTGCCAGTTGCCGATATCGTGCTGAAAGGTGGTCTCCCTGCTCGTCGACTTCGGCTCCCAGTGGGTGACGATCGGGCTCTCGTCGATGCCCCGCGATGCCTCGTAGAGATAATGTCCGTAGGATTGGCCGAAGCGCATGACGAGCTCCTGGAGCGGCATGGCGGCGAGCTCGCCGATGGTGGCGATGCCGATTTCCTTGAGCGCGGCCTCGGTCTTCGGCCCGACCCCCCAGAGCTTGCGGGCAGGCAGAGGCCAGACGCGCTGCTCTACGTCCTGTTCTCCGAGAATGGTGAGGCCATCGGGTTTCTGCATGTCCGACGCGATCTTCGCGAGGAGCTTGTTCGGCGCGATACCGATGGAGCAGGTCAGGCCGGCCGCCTGTCTGATCCCTTCCTTTATCCGTGCGGCGATCTCTTCGGAGGATTGGTCGAGAGCCGACAGATCGAGGAACGCCTCGTCGATGCCGACGTCTTCCATCAGAGGGGCTATCTCCCTGAGGACCGCCTTGAACTGGGCCGATACCCGCGAATACTCCCGGTAGTCCACCGGGAGGAATATCGCCTGGGGGCAGAGCTTGTAGGCGGTCCTCAGGGGCATGGCGGAATGGATGCCGTACTTCCGGGCCTCGTACGAAGCGGTCGAGACAACGCCGCGCGAGCCGGGGTCTCCCGAACCTCCGATGACGACCGGCTTGCCGATGAGCTCGGGCCGGCGCTTCTGTTCGACAGCGGCAAAGAAGGCATCCATGTCCATATGGAGGATTCGACGCATAGGAGTGATGTACCTTAGCAGGAGCAGGGGAGCAATGGGAAGCTCCCGGTGAATACCGCAGAGTTTTCAAGCATGAGGCAGGCGCTACTGATGGAGAAGCGGTGCGCCGCGCTGGAGTATGAGCTGATTCTTGTACTCCTGCCGCTTGTTGAGAAGATAGTCGCTCCGCTCGAGCTCATGCAGCTGTCTCTTGTGGCGATCGGTCAGGTCATACCACCGCTCGATGCGCTTTTCGAACTGCTGGTCCTCCGGCGCCTTCAGGGTATCGAGATAGGACAGGATCGCATAGTAATAACGGACGGCGTTGCGCTCGATAGCGCCCTTGACGCCGGCTGCGTAGACGGGGTTCCCCTCCCTGTCGGCGCCGGTAACGCTGAAGCCTACTTTATCCCTCCCGATAGTCGAGAAATAGCTCTTCATCGCCACCTGTCCCCAGAAGCCGTAACGATACGCATAGCTCAGATGGACAAACGTCTTCCCCTCGCCGAGCGGCATCGCCTCGAGCGCCATCCTGTGGTCCTTGGTCCGCAAGGGACCTTCATCCGCGGAGAGCACAATGGTGAAATAACCAGGCCCCGTGGCGCCGGGACGATAGGTGAATCTCAGCGGAGAAGTCTCCTCAGGCGCCTGGTAGTGTTTGCGGCCGTTATAAAAGGTCAGGAGCCAGTTCCCGTCCAGCTTCGCGAAGGTGCATGCCTTGATATTGATATGGAGCAGGGCGATGTCGCACCAGCCTGCCGGAGTGAGGAGGGCTGCCTGTACCTCATCGAAGGGGTAGTCGAAGATGCCGTATACATCGACGCGCAGCGACTTATCCTTATCCGATGATTCTATGTAGAGGGGAAGGTCGAACTGGTTTTTGAGCAGTCTGTCCTCGATCTCGGCATACTTATGCGAGAGCGACTTCCCTCCCGCAGTCCACGACTCGATCGCATCAGCGGCGGCAGGCCGGAAGAGAAGAAATGCGCACAGGAGGAGAGCAGCGGGAAGGGCTCTCTTTCGTACAGGGATCATCGGGAACGCGAGGGCCGTCTCTCCCTCAGCGGGCAGCGCTCGCAGCGGGGCTCGGGCTTGCAGAAGTCCTTTCCGACCATCACCATCAGCGCATGGTATTCGTTGAAGAACGGGACATCCTCATCGAAGGCCCGATGAAAGAGGTCCTGGTACGCCCTATACGATGCATCGAGATCCAGTATGCCGTGGCGCGAAAGCACGCGTTTCGTGTAGGCGTCGATCACGAAGACCGGCTTGTCGAGCGCATACAGGAGGATCGAGTCCGCTGTCTCCGGACCGATGCCCTTCACCCCGAGCATCTCCTCCCGCAGCAGCTGCATATCCTGTTTTCGCATCCGGTCCATGCTGCTGCCGTAACGTTCTCCGAGAAAATCGAGAAAGGCCTTCAGCCGGCTTGCTTTGACATTGAAGTATCCGGCAGGCCGAATGAGCGCCGCTAGTCTCTCTGTCGGAAGCGCGCGGAGCGCCTTCGGGGAAAGGAGCCGCGCCTTCCTGAGATTCGCGATCGCCTTCTCAACGTTCGTCCAGTTCGTGTTCTGCGTGAGAATAGCGCCTACCGCGACCTCGAAAGGGGTCTCGCCCGGCCACCAGTGCTGGGGACCGTAGAACGAGAAGAGCGAATCATATATTTTAAGGAGCCTTCTTTTCGTATTCATCCGGGCTTCTTTATTATAGCAACCAAACGACCAATCCGGAATATATAATTCTTCTAAAGCATCTAGCGAAATGAGCGGAGAGAGGGGTGTTAGTGACGCTAAAGGCAGAGATGTCTAAAGGTCAGGAGTTCGTGTTTAGAATTTAAAGCGTGTGATCACTTACGATATCTTCTTCGTGGTCCGGTAGATGAAGGCGAGGATCTCTGCAACGGCACGGTAGAGCTCGGGGGGGATTTCCTTGTTGAGGTCGATCGCTGAGAGGACTTCGACGAGCTGGGGGTCGTCCTTGAGCGGGATGTTATGCTCCTTCGCGAGCTGGATGATCTTTTCGGCGATCGCTCCGCTCCCCTTGGCTACAACCTTCGGCGCGGCATCCTTCTGGGGGAGGTACCGTAATGCCGCCGCTTTTTTTCTTTGCTCTGCCATAGCCGCTACGCCTTTATATTGATGATTCCCTCGGAAGAATCGAGCTTCTCGAGCTGTTCCAGCGAGCGGTCGTTCTTGTCGAGCATATGCGCTGCCTTGAGGTTGAGCCGGTTCTGCCTGAAGGCGTCCCTGAGGTCGTCGAGCCCTGCATCGAGTGCGGCATGCAGCGCCGGCTGATCGGCCTTGAAGGAGACGAAGAACTCTTTATCCTGCACAATCACCATTACCGACAGGTCTCCCAGCTGCTCGAAGGCGAGGTTTATCCTGCACGAGCAGGAAGCGCCTCCCCGGGCATCCGCCTGCCGTTTCTTGAACGCGATCTCGCCGTCTTTCAGGGGTTTCCAGTTGATCGGGAGGAAGGTGTAGAAGGAGTCGGTCGTCTTCGAAAGGGCCTGGAAGGTCTCGATATCCTTGAGCAGCCCGTCGATCGCAGCCTGGAGCGGTTTTAAAGCGGCAGCGGACGATGCCGGCTCCGCCGGACCCTTTGCCTCAGCGCTTGTCAAAACAGCGGCGCCCTTTTCGCTCAGGACCTGCTTTAACTCGAGCAGGGCTGCTTTCAGGTCATGCTTTATCGCCGAAGGCTCATGAGTATTTCCCTTCTGCTGCGCCACTGCCTGCTCTTCAGGCTTCACAAGGGGGCGGCCCGAAGCATCTTGCTTGCCCTTGTCCGCCTCGTTCACGGATGCCTGATTCATCATCTCCTTCATCAGGGCAGAGGTGAGCTCACGCTCGAAGGCAGGGTTCTGTACGGTGGTCTGGGCAGGAGACTGCGGCGAGCCGCTCACTGCATCGGCGAGCCGCTGAAGCTGCAGGGAGGAGACGAGGGCCTTCAGCTTCGCCTCGAGGGCGATGCCGGTGTTCAGCAGCGACTCCTTGAGGGGGCCTGCAAGGAGCTTATCGATGCTGACGGTCAGGGCACTCCTGATATTCTCGACGACGCTGCTCTTCTGGAGCGGCTCGGGGAGCTGCTGAAGGAGGCTGTCGAGACGCGCCTGTATGCTCTGGCCCGTTGATTTCAGACTCGCGCCGAGCAGGTCCTGAAGCTGTGCTCTGATCTCCTTCGGAAGCGCCGCTATATCCGACGGCAGCGCTTTCAGCAGCTGTTCGATCTTCTCGAGGGGAAATTTGTCGAGGGGGATGCCTTCCGGCAAGGGTGGTGCGGGCTGCTGCGGTATGCTGCGCTGCGCATCGGGGGCAGGCGTCATGCCCTTGGGCAGACTGGCGGAGAGCTGCTGCATGAGCTCCTTCAGGAGCTGCCCCTCGGGGGTCGTCATGAAACCCCTTGCTATGCCGCTCCCCTGAGCCTCCGGCGCTTCGGCATACCCTGCAAACTGGAACCTGAACTCCTTACCCGAGAGCGGGGTGTCGGTGACTTTGAAGAAGGCGGTGCTGCCCTTTTCGAGGGGGACCTCTGTCTGCGCCGAGAAGAGATTGCCGCGCACCCTGAGGACGACACTGCCCGAGGGCTGCACCTCCACAATCTCTGCGCGGATGGTATCGCCGGCCTTCAGCGTGAGTGACTGGCCGTCGGTCTTGCCGATCGTGAGAGAGCCGTCACCGAGATTGGTAATCTTGAAATTAATCATGGACCGGTCTATTATATCCTTAGTATTTCCTATATTTTTCGGGATTTTTCAAAAAAAGTGAACTAAGGAGACGGTCATGCTCGATGCACGGTTTGTGCGGGAGAACATCGATGTCATAAAGAGAGCTCTCGAGAAAAGGAACGCCGATATCGATTTTTCGGAGTTTCTCTCTCTCGAAGAGCAACGGCTCACGCTCATGAGAGAGGCGGAGGACCTCAGGAGCAGGAGGAACACGGTTTCGGAGGAGATCGGGAAGCTCAAACGCCAGGGCCGGAACGCTGACAGCCTCGTAGCAGAGATGAAAGGGGTGTCGGACAGGATCAAGGAGATCGATGATTCGCTGCGGGGGATCGAGGAGAGGGCGGGCCAGTTTCTCCTGAACATACCGAACATTCCCCACAAGTCAGTGCCGGTGGGCAAGGACGAGACAGAGAATGTCGAGGTGCGGAAATGGGGGGAGCCCCGCACCTTCGACTTCACGCCGCTCAACCACTGGGATATTGCCGAGCCCCTCGATATCGTCGACTTCGAGCGAGGCTCCAAGATCGCGGGTGCGCGCTTTTCGGTCATGAAGGGCCTCGGAGCGCGGCTCGAACGGGCGCTGATGAACCTCATGCTCGATATGAACACTGCCAAGGGCTACAAGGAGATATTCCCGCCGATTCTGGTTAATAGGGATAGCATGATAGGAACAGGTCAGATACCGAAGTTCGAGGGTGAATACTTTGTGATAGCCGACCCCGAGTTCTACCTGATCCCTACGGCAGAGGTGCCGGTGACGAATCTGCATAGAGAGGAGATCCTCAGGGAAGAGCAGCTTCCCCTCTACTACACCGCATATACGCCATGCTTCAGGCGCGAAGCAGGGTCGTACGGCAAGGATGTGCGGGGCCTCATCCGCCAGCACCAGTTCAACAAGGTCGAGCTGGTCAAATTCAGCAAGCCGGAAGACTCCTGCGATGAGCTCGAGAAGCTGACGGCCGACGCCGAGAGCATCCTCCAGAAGCTCGGCCTTCCCTACCGCGTCATCGTGCTCTGTACGGGCGATATGGGCTTCTCGTCGGCGAAGACATACGACATCGAGGTCTGGCTGCCGGGACAGAATAAATACCGCGAGATATCGTCATGCTCGAACTTCGAGGACTTCCAGGCGCGGCGCGCCAACATACGCTTCAAACGTGAGGGCAAGAAAGGTACCGAGTTCGTTCACACCCTCAACGGATCGGGGCTTGCCATCGGAAGGACGGTCGTCGCCGTGCTCGAAAACTACCAGCAGAAGGACGGTACGGTGGTCGTCCCCGAGGCGCTGAGGCCGTATATGGGGGTTGAGATCATAAAGTAATCCAACCTACACTTACTTTCTATAAAAGGTCTATTTCAGCCTCCACTGCTTGCCGGGTACCATGAGCACGACAAAAGAGATGTCTTCGAACGAATCAAAACGAGACTGAGCCCCGGTGGCGTCTTCTTCGGTTCCACAAGTTCTGTCGGCGTAGTGGGCTGTATGGCCCTTTTTCAGGCCCGGAAGTGAAGTCGCTCAATCACTAAACAGATTCGCAAGTCAACAAAAATGAAAGGAAACCCTGAATATTTTTTCTTAACCTGTCATTCCACGTTGACCGCTAGGCGGCGTGTGAACTCATTGTTGATCCGTGAATCGAATGGACACTTGGCAAACTTAAAGTACTTGTAGTATGCTTTAAGTATTCCAGGGTGACCGGAGGATTCAAATGAAAAGTCATACAATTGAAATTGATGATGACGTTTTCCAATATTTAAAAAGGCGAGCAGAACCTTTTGAAGATACTCCAAACAGTGTTTTGCGACGCGAGTTATTAAAAAATGGCCGGACACCTGTTATTACCACATCAGCAAAAGCGGCCGATCAGATAACCACTCTTTTCCCTGTTGGTACACCTATAGCCTTACAACAGATATTGGAAGTAGTCCGCCTTATAAAGAGCGGAAATTACACGCGAAATGAAGCAACCCGCTTAATCGCCAGAAAGCACAACGTTGCCCAACAAACAGTTCAAGACAAATACGGGCGTCAACTGGGCATAACAGCGGATGAGTTTGACCGCCTTCTGACTCCATCGAAAGCAGAAGATTTAATAGCCTTGCTCATCAAGAAATTCCCGAATTATGGCGACATTATTCGGAAATCTGTAAGAGTATAGGTGAGACATGCTTTCCTTCGAGTGGGATCCGGCAAAGGCAAAAAAGAATATCAAAGTTCATGGCGTTACCTTTGATGAGGCGAGCACCGCCTTCAAAGATACATTGTCTCTTACAATTTATGATCCGCTTCATTCAGAGGATGAGCATAGACAAATATTAATCGGCACCTCTTATCAAAATCGCCTGCTTGTAGTCGTTCATGCAGAACGAGGCGACAGTATAAGAATCATTAGCGCAAGAAAAGCGACGAAATATGAAAGGAACCAATATGAAGAAAATGCGAAAAGACCCTGACATGCTTGAGGAATATGATTTCAGCAAAGGTATTCGCGGCAAATATGCGAAGCGTTATGCAGAAGGTACAAATGTAATAGTAATTGAACCTGATGTTGCGAGATATTTCCCAGACCACGACTCAGTCAATGAAGCACTGCGTTCCTTGTCTGAAATCATCAAAAAACAGAAGAAATTCGCCTAGCCCACTATCGAAGCATTCCTTCCAACATGCGGCTCGACTCCGTCCGGGCTTCGCCCGCGGGTCAGCCGCGCGTCATCCCTCTTTCAAAGGCCCCGTTCCTTCGCTCAGGATTTTGACGTACTTATCGTATATATAAAAACGGTTTCTTTCACGCCCGGTAAATTCACGCACAATGCCGAGGGTCTGCAGATGATGCAAAGCAGCCGCCGCAGTGGAGGATGATACTTTAGTCGATTCCGCCTATATCCTTTTGATTTATAATCACTTCCGTTTAATAAAACAATTTTAGTCGGGTGAGCCGTTATTAAAAAATAATACCATAACTTTTAATAAAGAGTCATCAGCGTAAGCAGAGGCTATAAAATAAAGTACTGCGCCGCTGCGCCTGCCAGCATGATGAGCGTTGCGGGGATAATCCTGCGGTAGACTCCCCACATGTCCGCCTTGAAATATTCCCTCGTCAGCACAAGGCAGAGGTGCACCGGCGAGAGGAGCACGCCGGCGAAGCCCGAGGCGAAGGCGAAGGTGATCTGGTTCAGGTGCGCGCCGCCGGCGAGGCTCAGGATGAGCGGGAAGGTGCTGCCGACAAAGCCGATCGTAAAGCCGGTGAGGAGACCGCTGATAAAGGGCAGGACGAAGAGGATGGGCAGCAGCGGAATGCCTTTTTCGGTGAGATAACTGCTCAGCTGCCCTACAGCCCCTGAGCTTTCCATGGTGAATTTGAAGAGCATGACGCCAAAGATGAGGATAATGATATCAAGCGTGAATCCATGCCTGAGAACCCTGAAAATGTCTCTCAAGCCGTATTTGTAGTACGAAAGGAGGAGCACAATCGCTATGCCGAGCGCATAGTACAGCTCGACATGCATCAACATTACGAGCACCAGCACGAGACCGACAGGCAGGAAGCTCGCCAGACCGGAAGAGCTTTTACCCTCTAATACTTTCATGCTTCCGCGTTCCCGTACTTCCGCACGATAGCTCCCGTTCACCTGCCGCATGCTGAAAGCGAAGCCGGTGACGAGTATGATGAGCGCATACAGCAGGTTCGCAGCTATCAGGTTCCTGAGCTCTATGCTGGTCAGGGCTGAAGCGAGGAGGATGCCGGGATAGAGGGGAAGCACCGTCTCCCAGGGATGCCTGAACCAGTAGTTGACAAAGCTCTTTTCCTCGGGCGACATGCGAAGTCCCTTCGAGGATTCGTCGACCATGGGCGCCGAGAAATAGGCCCCTCCGACCGAGGGGAGCATCCCGATCAGAAGGGGCATAGAAACGATAACCGCCTTCTTTTTCCTCAGGAAGCTCCGCGAGGTCTCCATCATCGTTGCCAGGACCTGACGCTCTCTCAGGATCATTTCGAACACTTTGATAAGTGTCAGCGCGAGGAAGAACTCTACGGCCACCGGGTCGGTAGCCGTTGTCACAGCAGTCATTGCAAAAGTCTGCGGCGGCATGGCGTAAAGGAGGGCCAGGAGTCCGGAGGAGAGGATGAGCACAGGGCCGATGCTTACTTTTAACCGGAGCAGCACGAGCATGGAAACAAAGACGGCAGAGACTTTGAGGACATCGAGCATTTCCAATTATAGCATGAGGACAAAGAAGCAGGAGTCAGCGATCAGCCCTCAGCCATCGGCTGACAGCTGTCTTCTGCTCCTGTATTTGAGGTATACTTAAGTTTATGATAAAGATAGCGGTTATCGACGGGCAGGGAGGCGGGATCGGCAGCCTGGTGATAAAGCGGCTGCGCGAGGTGCTCGGCGACCGGGTCGAAATTATCGCGCTCGGGACCAACTCGACCGCTACCTCGGTCATGATGAAGTCACGGGCCAACAAGGGAGCTACCGGAGAGAACGCCATCGTCTGGAACGCCCCCCGGGTCGATATCATTGCCGGTCCGTTGAGCATCGTGCTCGCCAACGGCATGCTGGGCGAGCTTACGCCCCGCATGGCGGAAGCCATCGCCTCATCACCGGCGAGAAAGGTTATTATTCCCCTTAACCAGGAGGGGGTTGAGGTGCTGGGGGTCACCAGAGAGCCCCTCCCTCATCTTATCGAGCGTTTAGTCGAGAGCATCAAGGAGGTTGCCCATGTGTGAAGCGAATGCGTATATCCTGAGAGACGGCAAAGAGGATCTCTACCTGGAGAACGTGGACGTGATGATCCCCGAAGGTGATACGATATATCTCAAGAACCTCTTCGGAGAGCAGAAGACCTTCGAGGGGCGGCTGAAGGAGGTCTCGCTGCTCCGCCACCGGATCATCCTGGAGGAGAAGAAATCCTGAACCCGGTCCGCCCGAGGCGGACACCGGATTCATCGTTACGGTTATGATCAGAAAGTCGCTGCTGTTGAAGATGTTCGATGCCGCTAATATGCAGCGGTGGAACGACAAGATCCGCCCTGTCGAGCTCCGGGAGCTCGACAAGCAGGCGCATAAGATGATCATCGCCTATGCCATCGGCAAGTTCGAGGAGGCGCAGCCCGGTTTTGATTGGGTCGAGATCATCGAGGGCGGCTTTTTCGAGTTCCTGCAGCGGCTGGTGATTACCGATCTGAAACCCCAGATCTTTTATAAGATCAAAGAGGACAGGGACAAGTACAAGCAGCTCAATGAGTGGGTGTATAACAATCTTGAGCCGTTCATCTCCCCTTTGGGCGACGGCTTCTGCAGGAGATTCAGGGACTATTTTTCGGATTCGAGCGAGACCCTGAACAAGAGAATCCTGAGCGCCGCTCATTTCTATGCCACCAAGTGGGAGTTCAATATAATAGAACGCGCAAATCCCGGGGGATATGAGATCGACAAGATCAGGCACGACCTGCAGACGAAGCAGGAGCGGTACTATGATCTGAAGGGAATCCAGCATCTGGCGCTCTATTCGAACCTGAGGAACTTCATCGACCTCTGCGGTCAGCTGCGGTTCCAGTTGCGATGGAGCCATATACACCGGATTCCCAAGACGTCGGTGCTCGGGCATATGCTGATCGTCGCCATCGTATCCTACCTCGTCTCCCTGGAGATCGAGGGGTGCAGGAGGCGGTGCGTCAATAATTATTTCACCGGCCTGTTTCACGATCTGCCCGAAGTCCTCACGAGGGACATCATCTCTCCGGTGAAGAACTCGATCGAAGGGCTGAACGAGCTTATCAAGGAGTACGAGAAAGAGCAGATGGAGCAGGCGGTCTATGCGCTCATCCCGGAAGAGTGGCATGCCGACATGAAGATGTTTGCCGAAAACGAATTCGACAGTATCGTCACCATCGAGGGCAGGACGGAAAACATGACCTCCGCCGATATAAGCGCCAACTTCAATGCCGACGGCTATAATCCAAGGGATGGGGAGATAGTCAAGGCAGCAGACCATCTGGCAGCGTTCATCGAGGCGTACATGGCTATCAAGAACGGCATGACCTCGCCCGAGCTCGAGCACGGGAAGACCTCCCTCAAGGGGCAGTACAAAAAATCGGTGATCGCCGGCATCAAGTTCGGCGAAATATACGCAGACTTCGAATAAAAATATAAATTTCAAATCCCAAACCACAAATTCCAAATAGAACCCGATGCCCAAAGCTCAAAACGTAAAAGGATGCAAAGGTTCGGACGGTCAAAGCGACCTGGGATTTTCTGGTTCGCATGTAGGTTCCGGCTGTTCAAGGTTGTTTGGAGCTTGGTGTTTGGAGTTTGGTGGTTGCCACTAAAATGGCTATCTGGCGTCTTATCGATTCCGGTCCCGGCGAGGCTGCCTGGAACATGGCAGCCGATGAAGCCATTGCCTCGACCGTAAGGGAGGGCGCTGCTCCTCCCACCCTCCGGCTCTATGGATGGACCGGGCCCGCGGTGAGCCTCGGCTCCTTTCAGCGCTTCACCGACCTCGACGCGCACTATTGTGCTGCCCGGTCTATCCCGGTCGTAAGGCGGCCTACCGGCGGAAGGGGCATCGTGCATGGCGATGAGCTCACCTACAGCTTCTCAGCGAGAAACGAGGGGATTTTCTCGAGCGGACTCCTCGACACCTACCGGAAGCTCGGCACGGCCGTCATCGAAGCGCTTGCGATGCTCGGCCTCGATGTGGAGATGAAACGCGAGAGGGAGCCGGGAGGCGTCCTGACCCGCAGCCCGCTCTGTTTCGAGTCAGCATCGTATGGCGAAGTCAGCTCGAAGGGGGTGAAGCTCGTCGGATCGGCACAGAAGAGATGGCAGGACGGATTCCTTCAGCAGGGCTCGATTCCCTATGCAATAGATCGGGAGCTGCTTGAGGCGGTGTTCAATCAACAGAGCGCGGAAGGGCGAGGAGGAAGAAGTAATTCCGAAGAAGACTTCCGCGCCGGCATCCATGGCCTCAGAAAATCAGTCCCTGATTTCGACCCGGAGCTGTTCAAGCGCTTTCTTAAGGAATCCTTTGAGCGGACCTTCGGCGTTACGCTTGCGGCTGCTCTCCCGTCCCCCCGGGAGGAGGCGCTTGCCCGGGCGCTTCTGCGGGAGAAGTATCAGGACCCTGAATGGACGGAGAAGCGGGTGGAACAGGGCCGGTCTTGTGGTAGTAGTGAAACGCCGAGGAGAGCATGATGAGGCTGATGTAGCCCTGAATGATATAGGAGACGAGCTGAAAGGGCAGCGAGATGATCGGCCCTATGACCGGAACGAGCGCGAGCGGCGAGCCGATCAGGATCACGAGGAATCCTGCGAGCATATACCCCAGCAGCAGTATGCCGTAAAAGACGAGCGCCGAGGGCTCGGCATAGAGATAACGCACCGCTTCTTTCAGGGCCTTCAGCGGCTTCGGCCGGTTGAAAGCGAGATAGGCAGCGCCGTATACCGTTACCGACAGGGTCACCAGGATCAGCAGAAACCCTACGGAGAGCAGCACGAGAGAAAAGAAGACCCCGAGGAAAAGCCCCAAGGTCGCCTCGTATCCTTTCGCCAGATCGATTATGGTAGAGGCTCCCCCTCCCAGAAGCCCGAGGACGAAGGCGAGGACGATGAAGACCAGGCCGATCAGGCTCGAGAAGACGAAAGCGGGGAAGAAGAGCGCCTTCCCTTCAGAGAAGAAGAGGGAGAGACTGAACTTCTCGGAGCTCTTCGCGATCGCCCTGGCGAGCACCCCGATGGTCCCTCCGAGCGTAAAGACCCATACGATGAGAATAACGATCACGTAGAAGAGGAGCGCTACTATGATGACAAGGGCCATGCCGAAATACTTGTTGAGCAGCTCGGCAGACCCCTTCAGTGCACTGACGATGTCCTTGAGCCGCAGTATCTCGGTCAGGTCGAGACCGAACATGATAAAGGCGACAGCGATAGGAACGCCGACGATGAGAAAGAAGCTGATGCAGCTCAGCAGCACCGACGCGAGCTGCACGAAAACGAGCTGCCAGTTCTTATGGACCGTCTGAATACCTTCTTTGATGGTCGACAGGTATGCCATGCTACCGCTTCCCCGTGTATCCCACGATCGTGATGCCCGCCTCTTCAGCCTCTTTGATCATGACCTCTCTGTTTACGATGATACTCCTGCGGGCCTCGACAGCCAGGACGCGGGCCGCCACGGTGATCATGGTATTGAGGGTTGCCAGCCCGATCACCGGGACATCGAGCCGCATGTCCTGGTGGGGCTTGCTCACCTTTACCACAACCGCGCCGTCGCCTGCCCACTTCCCCCCGCGGAGTATGGCCTCATCGGTCCCCTCGATAGCCTCTATCGCCATGACCGCCTGCCCCTTCACCACCACCGTCTGGCCGATGTCGAGCCTGCCGATCTCCTTTGCAACGTTCCAGCCGAAGGCTATATCGCCCCATTCCTCTTTGGAAGGCTTGTCGTCGGTGAGCACCCCTTCGGGGGTGAGCAGGTGGGGGCTCAGCGAGGCGGTGTCGATGATGTTGATGCCCTCGCCCTCGAGCTCCCTGGTGATCGCGTTCAGGATGGAGTCGTCGCTCTTATCCTTTAATGAGAAGAGCAGTTTCATCGCCCTCAGGTCGGGAGTGACTTTCGACTTGTAAAGAAGGGACTTGGGGACTTTTCCTGCCATGATCGCCTCCCTGACCCCGGAGCGTTTCAGTGTGTCGATAAGCTCCCCGAGCTTGCCGACATTGATCCATCGTATCTCGTCGGAGAGCTCGTTCATGTCCGGCGAGGCGAGACTTTCGAGCGCAACGGTGACCACCCTGCAGCCGCGGCTGCGCGCATCGTGTGCAATTATTTTCGGGAGGTCGCCGGTGCCGGCAATGATACCAATAGTCTTCATAAAATTCGAATTTCGAAGCTCTAAATCCGAAACGACTCCGAAAGCTTCATATTCAAGAGGTTTAGAATTTCGCGCTTAGGACTTAGGATTTGCTTCATCTGCATATGCCCCGTTTATTCTTTTCGATGAACTCTACCAGGTGGCGTATCTCTTTCGTATCCGGCAGATCGGCCTTTATCTTCTTCAGCGCCTCGGTCAGCGTCCGCTTTTCGCGGAAGAGGATTTTGTAGGCCTTCTTGAGCAGGTTGACGGTCTCATCGGAGAATCCATGCCTCTTCAGTCCGATGCTGTTGAGTCCGTACAATTTAGCCCGTGCCCCCGACGCCATGGTGTAGGGGGGGATATCCTGCCCTATGCCGCTGAAGCCGCCTACCATTGCATAGGAGCCGATGCGCGTATGCTGGTGGATCGCCACAACCCCCCCGATGAAAGCAAAGTCCTCGACCATGACATGGCCCGCGAGCGTGGCGGCATTAGCCAGGGCGTTCGACGAGCCGATCTTGCAGTCGTGGGCGACGTGGACGTACGCCATGAGAAAATTGGCGTCTCCGATCTCGGTGAACCCGTTGCCCCCGACAGAGCCCCGATGGATGGAGACATATTCCCTGATGATGTTCCGCTTGCCGATGCGCAGGCCGGTCTTTTCGTTCTTGTACTTGAGATCCTGCGGAGCGAGGCCGATTGTGGCAAAGGGATGGATGATGCAGTCCTCCCCGATCTCGGTGCTGCCCTCGACGACAACGTGCGCCTGCAGCTTCGCTCCCTTCTTAATAACGGCGTCCTCGCCGATGATGCAGTAAGGCCCGATCGAAACATTGTCGGCAATCTCGGCTTTCGGGCTCACCACCGCTGTCTTATGTATCTCTTTCGGCATCTCTCCTCCTAGAGCTCTTTATCGGAGACCATTGCCGTAAACTCAGCCTCGGACATCAGCTTGTCTCCTGCAAAGGCATTGCCCGAGAATTTCCAGACCGCCCCTCTCTTATGGATTACGCTGATCTCGAAGCGCAGCTGATCCCCGGGAGAAACGATCTTCCGGAACTTCACCCGCTCGATGCTCATGAAATAGACGGTCTTTCCGTGGACGCCCGACTTGAACGCCAGTATGCCCGCGACCTGCGCCATCGCCTCGACGATGAGCACGCCGGGCATCACCGGGTTGCCGGGAAAGTGGCCCTGGAAAAAGGGCTCGTTGATAGTGACGTTCTTTATCCCGATAGCCCGCACGTTCGGCTCCAGTTCCGTAACTTTGTCAACCAGCAGAAAGGGATAGCGATGGGGCAGTATGGACATGATTTCCTTAACGTCGATCATTGCTCCTCCGGGGTGCTGAGAGTCTGTAACCGCTTCTCTAGTTCTTCGATCTTCTTCTTGAGCTCAGGGAGCCTGGCAAATACCGCGCTCGCCTTGAGCCATTCACGGTGCGGCATGATCGGGCTCCCGGAATAAACACCCTGCTTCACCTGGCCGAGAACGCCGGACTGGGCTCCGATCATGGCGCCGGCCTCGATGCGGGTATGGTCGGCAACGCCTGCCTGCCCCCCCAGCACGACGCCGTCGCCGATCTCCGAGCTGCCGGCGACCCCTACCTGAGCTACTACTATAACATTTCTGCCGACCTGCACATTGTGGCCTATCTGGACGAGGTTGTCTATTTTCGTGCCTTTCTTGACGACCGTGGCCCCCGTCGTTGCGCGATCTATGGCGGTATTAGCGCCGATCTCCACATCGTCCTCGATAATGACGGCGCCGACCTGGGGTATCTTATAGTGGCTGCCGGCGTCGTAGACATAGCCGAACCCGTCGGAGCCGATAACCGCACCGGCATGGATGATAGTCCTGTTGCCGATGCTCGTCCCCTCGCGTATCGTCACGTTCGGGTAGATGAGACAGTCCTCGCCAATGGTGCAGCCCTCGCCGATAAAGACCCCTGGGTAGACGATGCTCCGCGCCCCGATGCGCACCCCCGGAGCGATAAAGGCGAAGTCGTAGATCGAAACGTCCTGCCCGATGACCGCGTCGTCCGCAACAGAAGCGTTACTGCTGATCCCCCGGGGAGAATGCGGTTTCACATAGAAGCGGGCGAGGAGTTTTGCAAAGGCGAGCTGGGGATTCCCGGTGCGCACCTGCGGCTTCGCGAGGCTGTCGTCAAACTCTTTCACGAGCACCGCCGCAGCGCTGCTCTCCCGCGCGGCAGGTACCATCTTGGGTCCGGCGATAAAGGTGATATCACCTTCCCGGGCAGTGGTGATCCCTGCAACACCAGTGATAGGGGTGTCTCCGTCTCCCCGCACTTCACCGCCGACGAGGGCGGCTATGTCCCGCAGTTTCATGTGCAAGATTCCTCTGCGATTCCGGCCTCTACGACGCCGGAAGGGATGTCAGGCAAAACAGCGAGGCTGCTACTTTTTCTTCTTGGGTTCGGGTTTCGGCTCAGCCTTCGCATCCGCCTTCGAGGCTGCCTTTGCCTCGTTATAGCGCTTGATCACGAGATCGGTGATATCCAGGGATTTTTCGGCGAAGAGGAGCGACTGGCTCGGCATGATGACGGAATACTTCTCTTCCTGCCCGATCTTCTCGATTACTCCCATGATCTCTTTATATACCGATTCGGTGAGCTCTCTCCGCTTCTTCTCGAGCTCCTGGTTGACGTCGGTGAGCATTCTCTGGAAGTCGCGCTCTGCCCTCTCGATCTCCTCGATCTTGGACTTCCGCGCCTCAGTCGACATGACGGCGCCCTGTTTCTCGATATCGCTCTTCATCTTCTCGATAGCCTTCCCCTTCTCGTTAATGGACGCCTGCCTCGACGCCATATAGTCCTTGAGGGTAGAGACCGCCTTTTTGCCCTCCTCCGAGTCGTTCGCCGCCTTATCTATATCAACATACCCTATCTTCACCTCGGCCTCCGCAGCACCGACCACTCCTGCCACTCCTGCCACTCCTGATAGTGCGACGAAAAATCCTACGACCATTACCGCCAGAATTCTCTTCATTTCGTTCCTCCACGTTTGATTCCTACCGGATAGGAAGAGGGCAGCGGCCCCTTGCGCAGGCGTGGAGTCCGGCTCCAGCCACCGGCAGACGCTGTCCGCCCCCCTGTAAGTACTCTGTTAAAAGAATGACCCGAAGGTAAACTCCACCTTGCTCTCCGATTCACCCGGTCTCTTGTCCAGGTTGTATCCCCACTCGATCCTGATGGGACCCATGGGGGATATCCATCTGATACCGAAGCCGGTGGTGTATCTCAGGTCGCTGCCCAGTGTTTCTCCCTTATCGTAGGCCCGTCCCGCATCGAAGAAGACGAGGCCTTTGAACTTGTACTCCGAAACGATGGGGAATATGTACTCAGCGTTGAATATCAGCTGCTTCTCGCCGCCGATCGGCTCACCGTTGATATCGAGGGGGCCTCCCTCTCCGTAACCGAGGCCGCGTATCGTATAGATGCCTCCTACATAGAACCGCTCGTACAAGGGAATCTTCTTATTGAAAAGGCCCGTCAGGTAGCCGATACTCCCCCTCAGGTGTACGGTCGTTACATCGAATACCGGGAAGTACCAGCTCGAATCATAGACTCCCTTGATAAAGGCATTATCCCCGCCCAGTCCCGCAAAGGTGAAGCGAGCGGAATTCCTCGATCCCCTCGTAGGATCGAGGTAATTATCCCGCGTGTCGCGCGCAACAGAGAATCCGACGCTGCTCGTGAGGCGCTCCCCCTGTTGGTCCTTCACTATCAGGGATGCGGTCTCTTTAATGTTGAATATTTCGACGTTCTCGAAATTATATGCTACTGATGCGCCCCAGTATTCCCAGAAGCTTTTGCCGAGCGATACCTCGAAGCCCGTTGCCTTGCGGTCGAAGTTGCCGTATTCCCGCTCGGTCTTATAGATGCTGGCGCCGAACGAGAGCGGTTTATCCAGGAACCAGGGGTCCCTGAACGAAAGCTCATAGAACGAGCTCCGGCCTCCAAGCTCGCCGCGGAGCTTTATATACTGGCCTTTGCCGAAGAGGTTGCCCTGGGTAACGTCGACCATGGCGACGAACTTGTCCACCGAGCTGTAGCCGCCGCCGACACTCAGGAAGCCCGTGGGCTTCTCTTTTACCGTCACATCGAGATCGACCAGTTTTTCTTCCGGCTTCGGCTTCGGCGCGATGTCAACGGTCTCGAAGTACTGGAGGTTGTTCAGCCGCTCATAGCTCCTCTTCAGCGCCGAGGCATTGAAGGTGTCCCCCTCGTCGAGCCTGACCTCTCTCCGGATGACCTTGTCCCTCGTCTTGGTGTTGCCGGAGATCTCGACCCTGCCCACACGGTATTTTTCGCCCTCGCTGATGCGGTAAACGACCTTCGCCTCCTTTTTCTGCTCATCGGGAACGAGGTCGGGGAAGATAGAGACGAGGGCATAGCCGTTGTTCGCATATTGGTCGGTAAGCGCCGACACATCCTTGGTCAGGACCGACTTGCTGAAGACCGTGCCCGGCGTCAGCTTTATCAGGGGGCGCAGCGTCGCCTCGGGGAATACTTTGTTGCCGGCGATCTCGACCGAAGAGACCTTGAACTGCTCGCCTTCCGCGATCGGGATGGTAATGGTCATGCCCCGCTTGTCATCCGTAAGCTGGAGCCTCGGCTCGCCGACCGCCACTTTGATGTACCCGTTATCGTAGTAGAGGTCTTTTATACGGTCGATATCTGCCCGCATGACATCCTTTTTATAGTAGCCGCTGCCGGTGACGAACGAGAACAGCCACCGCTCCCGGGTCTTCATCGCCTTCTTGATCTTGCGCGAGGAGAGAGCTTTGTTCCCCTCGAGCTTGATCTGCTTTATTTTTACTTTCCGGCCTTCGTCAATCTGGTAGGTGACCGTGACCTCGCCCTCGTCGACCTTTTTCACCACCGGCACGACCCGCGCGAGATAATAGCCTTCGTCCTCGTAGAAGGCCCGCAGCTTCCCGGCATTGTCATTGATGAGCGTGACATCCGAAAGAGCGCCGGGCGACAGCGTTATCTTTTCCCTCAGCTTGTCGTTATCGAACTCCTCGTTTCCCTGGAAGTCCACTTTGATGATGGTGGGCTTTTCCTTGACGACATAGGTGACCTTTATCCCCCCCTCGAAGGGCTCGATGGTGACATTGACATCATCGAAATAGCCCATCCGGTAGATCGCCTTTATGTCCTCGGTGGTCTTCTCGTTCGAGAGCGGCTCCCCGACCTTCTGGGAGACCTTCCCCCTGACAGAGCCCTCTTCGATACGCTTGACCCCTTTGACCTCTACGGCGGTCACTATAGGCAGCTCTTCAGCAAAAGCGGTCCCGAGAAAAAGGGCGGCAGCTATTACAATGATACAAGAAATTGCTTTGCTTGTCTTCATGCTCAATTCATCTATTCGGTCGGGCCGACCGGCCCTTTCCGGCCCCTCTCTTCACTAAAGATGGCTCAAGCGTAACGCTTGCCGGGATTTCCAAGTGTGCAGAATACATATGTACTTTTACACTGCCGGTTAGTATACCACAATAGTAATCAAGAAAATCCACTCTGTCTGCGCAGACTTTCAGAGGGAAATATCCCGGCTCTTCATAAGGGCCCGGGGGGAAAAGGCGGGCAGTATGCCGGTGAACAGCTCTCGTCGGCCTTTTAGAGAACAGCGTTCGGGAGGCTTATCGAATCAATTATCAGCAAGAGCGAACTGAAAGAGCTTGATTGCCTTTACGCCGTCCGTGTCGGTTGCAGAGGCTTTAAAGGTATAGGCCCCTTTCTCTCTTTTCTGGGGCTTCCATACGATCCTTCCCGTTTCCTTTTCTATGGACATCCCTTCCAGAAGAGGCTCCTCGAGCGCAAAGGTGATCTTATCCCCATCCGGATCGCTCCCGACCAGCTGGAGCTCGATGCTCTCGTCCACCTTCTGTTTCGTCTCCTTCAATTCGAGCGAAGGGGGGGCGCTCTGGATGTAAAGATAGCCGCTCTCGCGTGCATGCCCGGCCTCCTCATCAGCATGCGGGACCACGCTTACATTGACTACGTCCCCCTTTTTAAAAAGGCCGGAGGGCAAGGTATTTCCTTGTGCCTCCTTGATAATCCTGCCGTTAACTTTCCACTGGTACGAATAGACAACAGCATTCATTTCGCCGGAGGCGGATGTCACTTCAGCTTTGATCTGGTCGGTAACGGTTGAGGACTGAGGAGTCAGCACAATCGATCCTATGGTCGGGCGCTTTCTCGTCTCCTCTCTCAAGGGCGTGACAGGCTCATTGATCAGCTGCAAGGGAGCTGCCTCCATTTTCGGACTGGCAACCCCCTTCTGCTCCACGGTTCCCTTACTGGTAAGGGAGTAAAAGAGCGCCGGGAGCACGAGAGCAACGATGATGAGCAGATATGCAGTATGCCTTTTCACTCTATCCTCCCCGTACCGTTACTCTCGGTCTGCTCTTTCAGCAAGGTGTCGTCACCTCTTAGCGTACTCTCCTGTCTTTCCAGTAGAGCATGTTGGCGCTCGGAGAGGGAAGAAAAGACAGCCCGGGAGGAATTATCGTGCCGCCGCTCAATCCGGCGCCGCCGCTGAGGGTGACATAGAGCGTCACCGTCTTGCCGTCAGGGCCTATGGTGACAACCGGCCCCGAGGCGATGCCTACACCGATACTGATGCTCCGGGCGCCGTTTGCCAGTGCGCCATCGCACGTTTCGTAATTTATGGCATAGAACTTCGATGTCCCCGCCTGGTCGCAGGCGCTCCCGCCCTCTGAAGGGATATAGGTGGTAAAGTACACGACACCGCCGAAAACGACAATATCGGACAATGCCTTTTCACGCCCCGTAAAGTTTATATACCATCCTTTTATGGTGCTGTTGCACTGGTTTTGTTCAGAAGTGACATTCTCGAAATCGTTCAGGCTGTAAACTTTAGTGCGGTCATTGTCTTTAGCTCCCATAACCTTCTCGTTGGTGCTCGCCGCAGTAGGGTCTGTCTTGTCGCCTGTCGACCAATAAACCCACAGGTTCCCGCTCCTGTCTCGTGCAACGGTGGGGGCGTTAAAGACAGGGCGAGCGCCCTCTCCTTGGCTTCCGGTCGCATTGAACAGCAAGCCACCGCTCCATGAGGAGGTGCTGCTGCAGGAAGCCATCTGGCTCGAGGTGCAGAATTTCAGCCGCCATATGTTGCCCCCGAGGTCGCCGATATAGGCGGTGTCTACATATCCGTCATTATCCGTATCGACAATGGCAGGAGGCGCGGGAACACTGTATTCCATCGACGAGTTGTCAGCCCGCGTATAGCTCCACAGTACACTTCCTGTTCTGAGATCTATCACGAAGAAGCCCTTGCCGCGCGTGTCGCACGAGCCTCCTCCGGCGCAGTTGGCGGCATTGTAGCCGCCGCCGATAAAGCCGACCCACCGCTCATTGCCGCCGTACTTTACCCTTCCGATAACCATCCGGCTCCACGGCTCGCCCAGGTAGGGGGCGTTTAAAGAGGTGGGAGCAATGCGCCACTTGTACTGGGGAGTAAGAGGTTCGGTGAAATCAAAGGTGTAATAGCCGCAGAAGTTGCTGTAGGTCGATGAGTACGTTGCGCTGAATCCCGAACTGCAGGAGGAAGAGGAGCTCCACAGTGTCGAGCCGCCGCCCCGGCCCTCTCCGAATACCGCTAATGTCCTCCAGTCTCCTTCAGCTTTGGTTCCTCCTGTCCCCGTGCCCAGCCACACGTCGGCAGCGGTTACCGGCCCGTCGATAAAGTATTGATGGAGGAGCCCCGTAGGATGAGCGGCATGGGTAATATTTTTTAATTTGGGCAGGAGATTGGGCGGAATAAAGCTCCAGACCTCGGCGCCGTCCAGTGTCCTGAATGCGTGGAACTGCCCGTCGTTGGCCCCTGCTATAACAACTCTTTTACCGTTGGCCGAAGTCCTCTCATGGTTGGCGCGGAACGCGGCAAAGGCATTGTTGCTGTCGAGCGCATCATTGAAGTATAAAGAGGGGGTGCCGATCGTTATCGGGTTGGAGCGGAATATGTCTCCCAGCTTCCAGTTGTCGGGGTTGCGGTCCGATTCTCCCCGTATATATCCGACGATGGCATCCCTCTCGGCAGTGGTCGCGACCCCTACGTCGGCAGCAGTGATATAATCAGCAGTAAAGGGGACGAGAGCCCCCGACTTATAGGTGACCATGTTCCTCGATGCCGCTGCTGTCGCTTGGAGCTTGGCTCCCGCGTCCCATACAAAGTTTCCGATAGAGCCGTCTGCATTGATGGCGTACTTTTTCAGGTGCCCGCGCCAGAACGGGTCGCTGTTCAAGGGAACGAACGAGGCCTCGTAGAGAAAGTTCTCGTCGGACACTCTTGACGACGAGACCGACGCGAGAGAAAAGGCATAATTAGCCTCCTTGATGATGTTGAACGCCTGCTTGAGCGCCGTGGCAAGGTCGTCGGCACTGGCTGCGAGGAATGCGTAGCCGGCGAGGGGGAGGCTGCCGGGGTCGTTGGAGGTCGCAAAGCAGTTGGGGCATACGCCGGAAGTCGAGGTCTCGCTGCAGCTGCTGACACTCGACGGATAGAGCGCATTGCCCTCTATGGTATAAGCGCCGGTGTTCCCCGAATTGGCGATAAGCGGGTTGTCGGTACCGCCGTAGTAGGCGGCCCAGTTGAGGGTGTTCTCCAGATAATTGGGCATGGCTGAGCCGAAGCCCACGACAAAAACCTTGTATCCGCTGTCGGCAAGAGCCTTCGCCTTTGCGACAGTCTCCCTCCTCCTCTTGTACTGGTCGCTTTGGGTCTCGCCGCCCGTACCACCGCAGGCATAGGTGTCAGCGCCATCTGTTATAAGGATGGCGAATTTTTTCCGGCAGAGGCCATCGGCATCGGCGTCCTGATGGTTTTTGAGATAGAGCATTGCTTCGTTGAGGGAGGATGCGAGCGGTGTGCCCCCGTTTGCATTCTCACAGTCGACCCTGCTGTTTATATAACTATACGAGGAGCCTATCCCCAATGCATTGGAGGTCGAGGAAGACTCACTGCACCCCGAGGTGTTCTTTCTTCCCAGCCGAATATTCCCTGTGGCGTAGTCGCCGCTTGTATCATTGCCGTCATGGAATCTCATGTATCCTATGCGTATCGACAAGCTCGATTCATCGCTGTTGTTGATGGCGCTGTCATCGTTGTCATCGAGAATATCGAAGATCGCCCTTTTTGCAATGGCGAGACGGCTGCACCTCGTGCTATGCCCATCACCCGAAGAGCTGAAAAAAGGCCCGCTGCAGGATGCGTTGCTCCATATGTCGTCCCCGCCTGCGGGATTCCAGTCCATGCTCCCCGACAGATCGAGAATGATGAGCGCATCGGGCTTTATCGTGGTGAAAAGCGCTGTCTCATCGGCATGCGCAAGGGGCAGTGCACAAAGTACGAGGAAAAGGACACATAGAAATGTATGCTTATCGAGGTTCATGATCAGCCTCCTTATTGGTAGGTAGTGCCGAAAGGAACAGGGCCGAACCCCATTCCGAGCTCTATCCGGACAGTGCTGTTATAGCGCGCATTCGTTCCGGTAACGACCGTGTCAAAGGTATCCTGCCCCATAGGAGGGGTTGGCCCCCCGGTCGACATGGTATACCCGGCCATGGGTATCCAGCCGGCCCCGCTGGCCACCGGGGCGCCGATAGTGTAGAGGGAGTCGGGATCGGTGGCAGGGTCGACCGGGACATTGGCGACCGCGGAAGAGCTGAAGGTCAGAGGCCCGAACCCCTGCAGCAGCATGCTGACGCCGGCTTCTGCCGCTGAAAACGCCTTTTTCTCGCCGGTAACCCTTGTGCTTATCCTTATGTCCCGTGTGGATACGGTGAACACGAGGACCCCGACAGCAGTAAGGATCAGGATCGCAAGGAGAGCGGCGATCATCGCAAAGCCTTTTTGATCATGCATTTTCGTTTCTCTCATACCTGCCTCGTCGCCTTATGGAGGACTGATCACATGATTTCTCGGTGTAACGCTGGTCGAGTAGATCATCCGTCTCCTCTGCCCGGTATTGGGGTCGATATCTTCGGTCTCGACAGCAAGCGTGATCTCGATCCGCCGTATGCTCGGAACATTCGCCGGCAGGGATGCAAAAGGGATCATGGCGCCGCTGCCGTCAAAGAACCTGAACACCGGAATGTCGGTTCCCTCGTCATACGCTCCATTGCCGTTGACATCGTTTCTGACCCTTACAACTCTCGGATTACCGGATGCAGCTGTATCGCCTAGAAAGGGTTGTGACCCGCCGCAACTCGTTGAGCGGGTAACGCGCTGGTTCGGAGCATCATAGGCATAGGTGATTACCTCACTGGGGTCATCGATCGCGCCGTCACCATTAGGCCCCGCTGCACTATCCGTAATATCCATACCGATGGTCACTACGTTTGCCATAGAGCTCCCCGGCACCGCCTGGATTCCTCTATTGGCGTTGACCGCTGACCCGCTGTTACACCCCGTTGTCCAGATGTTCGGGTTAAGCGTCGGATTGAACGATGCCATGCCCAGTTCTATCGCCATAAGCTCCAGGGCTGCCCGCACATCCTGCTGTGCAGCGACTTTCGATTCAATCACCATCGACGACCGCTGACCCGACTGGACCGCAACAAAGATGGCGCCCAAGAGCATGAGGCCGATAGTAATAGCGAACAGGACCTCTACAAGGGTGAAGCCTTTTGTTTTCAAACAGGCTCTTTCGAATTCGGCAGTCTCGTTCATTTCAGCAGCCTAGTTGTAATTGGGAGTTACTGAATTGTTAACACAGCCCCCAGGAAACCTGAAGGCCTCCTGTCTCGTGACTATTGTGCTCTCGGACACGGCCGGGCTCCCGGGCGGAGTCACCCTGATCGTCAATCTCCAGGTCAGGTTCGGCACGACCGGGACGATATTCGTCTGGACAATGTACTGGATATCGCCGGCCCCCGTGCTCACGGGACCGTTCGCAAAGGTTGTCTTGATGTTCGGGTTGGATTGCACGACATTGTTGCAGGGATTCATTATGAGCGCCGATTTGGCTTCGAGCTCTTCGTGCAGTATGCCTGCGGCCCTGCCCAGAAAATCGGACTTCCCCGACAGCCACCACCCCTGCGGCTGCATGGACATGAGCCCCATAACCCCGATCATGGTCAGGAGGAGCGCGATGAGCACTTCGATCATGCTCAGACCTCTATTATTGGAGATCGAATCGGACATAGGTCCTTCCCGTAATGTTGGTAGTGATTTCAGCCCAGGAGGGCCTGTTAGTTAAAATCAATCTGACCGTCCCAGGAGTTGCCGTTCCTCTCGTTTGAAAAGTGTACTGAGTTTCTGTAGTATTGGGAGCCCCGGCAATGGCAATATTCGTTCCGATGGCCGAAAAGTCCCGAACGGTCGGGGGCTCCCATCCGGCACAGGGAGACTGCGCAACCGCACCACACCGCTCGGTCGTGTAGTTATTGGGCACTACATTAATGGTCAGTCTGAACTGCCTGTTTTCAGCTATCGCTCTTTCCTTCAGCTCGAAGAAATCGGACTCGAGCGCTCGCGCAGCGGATTTGAGCTTCTTGTTCTCCGTAAAATTGTGAAACGCCGGCATGGCGATCGCCCCTGCAATTGCGGCGATAGCAACTGCTATAATGAGTTCTACTATCGAAAACCCTTCTTGTGTTCCGGCTCTCATCAGTATCTCCTCGCACTATTCAAGCAAATAGAATGCCAGCAGTCCATACTTAAAAATCCCTTTATATGTAAGTGCCCTCAGATCCTTGCTGGCGTACGCTCGGTAGTCGATTCCACAGTTATGGGCAGTGAAGTACATAAGGATTGATATTCGGCAGATTTTGCCACAAATGACAAAATAGCAAGGGGCGTTTATGCAACGCCCCTTGATCCCTAACACTAACTTCCTGTTAACAGATGCTATTAGAAGTTTGTATATACGCCTGTGCAAGAGTTGTATGATGCTGACCATGCTGCAGGGAGTTCAGCATGAGTGCCGGTTACGGTGAATCCAGCTGCACCCGTCGGGCACGCCACAAAGGCGAGCGCAAGGGTCACATTTCTTGATATATTCAAGCCACCAGTCACCGTGTTTCCTCCGCCGGTGATATCACATTGAGCAGGGCCAGGGCCGCATCCCGCAGGACCGGTAGGCATTGCTCCAAAATCAGCTTGAAAGCCCGCGATACCAGCTATTGCGTTCCTTACGTCTGTTCTCGTCGCATTTCTGAAAGCGCTTTCCCGGTACCTTGTAAACTGCGGGATCGCTATCGCTGCAAGGATGGCGATGATTGCGATGACGATCAGCAGCTCGACGAGGGTAAAGCCTCTCTCATCCCTTACCTTCATTGTGTTGATTGCCTTGAACATTGAAACCTCCTTTTCGCTTTCATCCGTCTTCGGCGGATGAATTCTGCTTCCTAGTAGTTCTTCCAAACGACATTTCTGTAAAAGCACGTTCCATGCCAGCGGAACGTGCTTCAGAAGGGAGCTGTTTTTTCAGTGATTTGATGAAGGGGTGCTTTTGAATCGTCCTCGCAATGACAATTTCCGGCAGGCAGGGATTGACAAAAATTGTCATCGTACATAGACTAGTGGCGCAATGTACCAGGCAACCTACTTCAATTACTACAGAACCGGGCGATTTATCTTTGCCCTGACCCTTCTCATCTCCTTCCAGCTGGCGGGGCTCCCCTATGCCAACCCGGTCCTGAGAAACGTTCTTATCATCTACAGCATTATTGCTTTGATCAGACTTATCATCCCCTCTAAGGGAGCCAATTATTTCGACCTCCTCTTCGATATCGTCTTCATCTCCTCTATGGTGTATATCAGCATCAGCACCTATTCGTACCTGACGCTCCTCTATCTCTTCCCCATCTTCTTTGCCTCGGTATTGATAAAGACGAAGAAAGTATTCATATTCCCTGTTGCCTCCGTAGTGCTCTACGGCCTGATTTATTTTATGAGCGGCATTTTTTTCGAACGGGAGAGCATTCTCAACATTTCACTGCACCTGCTCGCCTTCTCGCTAATCGCCCTGGCCGGAGATTACCTGAAGACAAGGATGGAGCGGCAGGAGGAGCATATCAGGCGGCTCGAAGAGGAGCGGATCAGGATGAAAGGATACGAGCGGCTCTTCCGGGTGAGTGCGGATCTCGCTCACGAGCTGAGGAATCCGCTCGCCTCTATTACCGCTGCGGTGCAGTTCTTGAGGGAGGGAAGGAATGACAAGGATTTCATCGAAATGCTGGGCGCGGAGGTAAAGCGCATAAATACTCTCGTGAATGACTTCCTCCTTTTTTCCCGTCCTGCGGATGCTTCGAAGGAGGAGGTAGAGCTCTCCGAAATGCTCCAGGCAGTGGTGAACCGCTGCGACAGCACTAAAAAGATAGTGCTCGATACGGTAGACAAGGCTGCCATAGTCGCAAATAGAAACTTCATCGAGATAGCTCTTAATAATATAATCAAGAATGCCATTGATGCAGCGAGGTCCGCGGTATGGGCCTCGATCGAAAAGGACCATCGCGGCATTGTCATTACTATAGAGGATGACGGGGCGGGAATAGAGGAGGAGATGAGAGATAAGATATTCGAGCCGTTCGTCACTACAAAGCCGAACGGCACCGGGCTGGGCCTCGCCATCGCCTACCGGATGATCACCGGCTTCGGCGGTGCGGTCATGGTAGATCGCTCCCCCCTGGGCGGAGCGAAGTTCATTATCACTTTTCCGGTCGAGCAATGAGAATGAATGAGGAGATCTGATGCGTGCACTTATTGTCGATGACGAGCAGAACATAAGGAAGATCATAAAGGTCCTGGTCGATGAGGGGGGATTCGATTCCCATGAGGCGGGCGGACTTGCAGAGGCGACCACGCTCATCGGCCAGCACTACTTCGATATCGCCATTGTCGATCTCCGCCTCGGTGACGGGTCCGGCATCGACCTGCTCAAAGCAATCAAGGAGCAGCACCCCGAGACGGTCGTACTCATCATAACCGCCTTCGCATCCACGGAGACCGCCATATCGGCAATGAAGCTGGGCGCCTATGACTATGTGACGAAGCCCTTCAACCTGGATGAGATAAGGGTAGTCCTGAAGAATATAAAGGAGAAGATACTCCTTCAGAAACAGGTCAAGGAGCTCCGCCAGTATGCCGATGCCTACCAGAGCATCGTCGGCAAGTCCGAGGCGATGCAGCGGGTCTTCAATATGATAGAAAAGATCGCTCCCTTCGATACGAGCGTGCTTATCATTGGCGACAGCGGCACAGGCAAGGAGCTCGTTGCAAAGGCTATACACAACAGGAGCAGACGCGCTGAGAAATCTTTCATCGCTATCAATTGCGCGAGCCTGCCCTCGGAGCTTCTCGAGAGCGAGCTCTTCGGGTATGCGAAAGGCTCGTTCACCGGCGCCTACACCTCGAAGAGAGGGTTGATCGAGGAGGCGCATGGCGGTACGCTCTTCCTGGACGAGATCGGCGAGATGCCGCTCTCGCTCCAGGCGAAGCTGCTGCGATTTCTGGAGGATAAGAAGATTCGTCCTCTCGGCAGCGGCAGCGAGATAGAGGTGGATGTGCGCATCGTGGCAGCGACAAACAAGGTCCTGGGTGACTTGAAAGAGAAGAACGAGTTCAGGGAGGATCTCTACTATCGCCTTGCGACCTTCGAGATACGGATGCCTTCTTTGAAGGAGAGAAAAGAGGACATCCCTCTGCTGATTAACCACTTTGTCAAACTGTTTTCTAAAAAGCTGGAGAAAGAGATCACAAAGATCGATCCCGCTTTCATCGATTACGTGGTGAGTCAGGAGCTGAGGGGCAATGTGCGGGAGCTTAAAAATATAATAGAGCGGGAAATCATTCTCTCTGAAGATGGGCACTTGCGATGCACGGTATGCCCTGTCGCCTCTCCTTCCAGCTCTTCTCTGGAAATTCCCGATTCCGGCGTCGATCTGAATGCGTATCTGAGCGGGATAGAAAGGGAACTGCTGAATAGAGCCCTGGAAAAAACAAAAGGAGTAAAGACAAAGGCAGCGGAGCTTCTGGGCCTCTCCTTCAGAGAGTTCAGATACAGGATATCGAAGTACAGGAGCGGGAGTCCTTCCGGGCCGGAAGAGCAAGACCGAAAGCGCTCCGCTTAGGTAATCACTTGCCGCCGATTGCCTCGCCCATCTTGAATATGGGCAGATACAAGGCAATAACGATATAGCCGATCGTCGTTCCCAAGAAGACCATCAGCATGGGTTCGAGCATGGTGGTGAGGTTTGCCACCGCATTATCGACTTCATCATCATAGAAGTCGGCGATCTTCACGAGCATCGCGTCGAGGGCGCCTGTCGACTCGCCGACATTGATCATCTGGCAGACCATCGGGGGAAAGACAGTCGAATGAGAGAGGGGTTCGGCAATGGTCTTGCCTGATGCAACCTCTTTTCTCACCCCGAAAACGACTTCCTCAATCACCTTGTTCCCCGAGGATCTGGCGCATATTTCGAGCCCATCGAGTATGGGCACTCCGCTGCTCAGGAGTGTTCCGAGGGTCCTCGTGAAGCGCGCTACAGCGACCTTTCTCATGAGGTCTCCAACAATAGGCAGCTTAAGAAATATCTGGTCGGTTTTCTTTCGACCCCCTTCAGTCCTCCGATATTGCCGGAAACCTAAGATGGTACCGACTATAGAAAAAAATACAATTATTCCGCCGATGCCCCCCAGAAATCTACTCAACCATATCACGCTCAACGTCGGTGCAGGAAGCTTGGCTCCCATCTCACCGAATATCTTTGCAAATATGGGAATGACGAAGATCATGATGATTGCGATGACCAGCACTGCAACCGATATGACGATGCCGGGATAGATCATCGCGCCTTTTACTTTTTTCTTCAGCTTCATCGCCTTTTCGATGTATCCGGCGAGTCTCATGAGCACGTTGTCGAGCACGCCGCCTGCCTCGCCTGCTGCAACGAGATGGACGTAGAGGTCGTCGAAAATGCGTTTATGCTTCTTCAGTGCATCGGCGAGCGTCGTCCCTGTCTCGACATCGGTTTTGATATCGCCGATTATGGCGCCCAGCGACCTGTTCTCGGTCTGTCTCGAGAGGATATCGAGGCCCTGCACGATCGGGATGCCTGCGGTGAACATGGTGGCGAACTGGCGGGTGAAGACGACGAGGTCTTTATCGGTGATCTTCTTTTTCTTGCCGCGGGTTTTTTGGGAGGCCTCTTTCTTCTCGTTGATTACGGTGGGGATGACGCCCTGCCTCCTGAGGAGCGCAACGAGCTCGTCCCTGTTGCGGGCAGAGGTCTCGCCGCTCTTTACGGCGCCCTGGAGGGTTTTACCTGTCCATGCGAAGGTTGCCATGATCGTCCCTTGTGCTCAATCGTAATCGAAGCCGGTGGCGCTGCGATGTGATGGCTATCACAACTTTTCCAAGACGGTAGTCACCGCACTCATTTTATCGGCGACTTCGGAACGAACTTTACCCTATCTCTAAACATACTTATATATAAAGCGGTTACATTAAGAGTATCTATATATAAAGTTGGAGCCACTAACGAAATAACGCAGCTTAGAGTCGGGCGAGGCATAGTATGTGGAGCGGTATCAGCAGCCCAAAGCGGAATCATGGATGATGGAGCGGGCTGGTGCCTCGGAGGACGGCTCGGATGCCGTCCGAGAATGAGCGAACATACTGTGCCTCGTCCGACTCCCCCTGCTCACTTCGTTAGATGTCCTTAGCACCAATAAAAAGGGCACTGCCGTAGAGCAGTGCCCTCCATGTACGGAAGGTTCAGGTTAGTCGTTGAAGGTCGGGCGCGGCCAGAGTCCCGCTGCCTTGACGATGCCCTCCATGGCGCTCTCCCACTCGATCGCCTGGATGTGGACGCCCTTGATGCCCGGGATCTCGAGGACCTGTTGAACCAGCTCGACCGCGATCTTGATGCCCTCGGCCTCCTGCAGCTCCTTCATCTTTTTCTTGTCGTCGCCGGCAGCCTCTTTCGCCTTCGCCATTCTCTCGATCAGCGGCTTGGGAACGCTGACACCCGCAACGGACGAATCCATGTACTTGAGCATCATCGCGCTCTTCGGAACGATGATGCCGCCGAGAATCGCCGTCCGCTCGTGGAGGCCGAGATTCCTGACGATCTCCATCTGCTTCTTGAACTGCTCCACGTCGTAGATACCCTGCGTTTGGATGAAGTCCGCGCCGGCATCCACCTTCTTCTTCAGGCGGTAAGGCCGGAAATCGAGGGGCTCTCCGCCCGGGGTAAAGGCAGCGCCGATGAAGAACTTGGGCGGCACCTCGATCTTGTCCCCGCCCTCCTGGAGGCTCTCGTCGCGCATCTTCTTGAGGATGCCGACGAGCTGAATGGAATCGACATCATAGACATTCTTGGCGCCCGGATGCCCTTTGAGCCTTCCCGCTGCGCTGAAGGACTGGTGGTCGCCTGCGATGCAGAGGCAGTTCTTCAGACCGAGGGCCGCTGCGCCGAGCAGGTCGGCCTGCATGGCGATGCGGTTGCGGTCGCGGCAGGTCATCTGCATGACCGGCTCGAGCCCTTCCCTGAGCGCAAGATAGGCTGCGGCGATACTCGAAATGCGCACCACCGCCGTCTGGCAGTCGGTGATGTTCGCCGCGTCGCAGGTCCCCTTGAGCAGCTTCGCCTTGTGTATCACCTCATGCGGATCGGCGCTCATCGGGGGGCCGAGCTCTGCCGTCACCGCCGGTTTTCCGCTTGCAATAACCTTTTCGAGATTGCTTCCGCTTTTCATTGTCCTGTATCCTCCGCCCTTATGACGCTTTCTTTTCTTCTTGCTCTTCGAGGTCCTGTATGTGCTGCAGCACCACCCGGCGCGGTCCGCCGTAGAACCCTGTTGACCAGTTCCGCGGAGGCTGGATCTCGTACAGTTTCTCGAGGGTGCCGAGCTGCTTCATCCTCTCGACGATCAGGTACCAGCCGCAATCGACCTCCTGACTGATCTCGCACTTGCCTTTATTGGTGCCGCCGCAGGGCCCGTTCATGAGCGACTTAGAGCAGCGGGCTATGGGGCATATTCCGCCGGTGAGGTGGAGGATGCAGTTGCCGCAGCCTGCGCAGAGCTCTTTGAAGACGCCTGCCTGCGGAACCGCTCCGTAGAACGAGGTGTTGACCCCGGGGTATACCGGGACATTCCCGATCCTGTCGGAGAGGAAGTTCACTCCCACGCCGCAGGCGGTGGAGACCACCAGGTCCTGTGCCTTGAGCTGCTCCATCACCGGCTCGAAGAACTCGGGCTCGCACTGGCGCTCGATGCCGCCGTTGGTTATCTCCATGGCAGCGCCTTCCTGCGCAGCCTTCATCCTGAGCATCGAGGCGATGATCTCCGCCTCTTTGCCGCCCCCTGCATGGCAGATCGCCACGCAGGTGTTGCAGCCCAGGACCATCACTTTCTTGAAGCCCCTGACCATTTCCCAGATCTCTTCAAATGGCTTTTGTGTGCCGACTATCATTTCTGCTCGCTCCTTTTCGATTCGGCGTTCTTGCCGTCATTGCGGCCGTTCTTCCGGCATACCGCAAACCACAGCGGAGAGGGACCGAGACTCCTGATCTTCTCGGTGAATTCCGTGCAGATAGCAGCCCATTTCGGACCCATCGCCGCCGAGAGATTGTACATCTCGAGCCGCGCCGGGTCGACGCCGACAGTGGCCAGCAACTTCTTTATGTACTCGATTCTGCGTGCCGCGTATAAATTACCTTCCAGGTAATGGCATTGTCCCCGCAGTCAACCGGCGACGAAGACGCCGTCGACGCCCCGCTCGAAGGCCCGAAGCACATGGATGTGGTCGAGCTTGCCGGTGCAGGGGAGGCGGATGACCTTTACATTGGAAGGATACGAGAGCCGCATCACTCCTGCCAGGTCTGCTGCGGCAAAGGCGCAGTAGTGGCAGGCGAAGGCAAGGATGTTAGGCTCCCAGCCCTCCGGCGCCTCCCGCGGCTTCTCGATGGATGAAACGCCGCTCTGTGCCGTTGTTTCCTCGGTTGTGCTCATTCCTGATCCTCCTCTATAAAAACAAGCGTTCCTCTGTTGTTAAGCCGTCTCGCACTCTACCGCTGCATCGATCATGGCAAGGACCTGGTCATCACGGAAATTGTTGACCTGGAACGCCTTGGCAGGACAGATGCCGGCGCAGATGCCGCAGCCCATGCACTTGACCTCGTTGTGCGAGACCTTGCCGTCTTCGGCAATATAGGGCGAGTCGAAGGGGCACACCCTGAAACAGCTGAGGCAGGACATGCAGAGCTCCCTCCGGTGCTTCGCGATGATTCCGGACACCGCCAGCCGCTGGTGGGAGAGGACCACTCCTGCGCGGCCCGCTGCTGCCAACGCCTGGGTGATCGTCTCGTCCAGGTTCTTGGGCGCATGGGCCAGACCGGCGACGAAGATGCCTTCGCTCGGGAAATCCACCGGGCGGAGCTTGACATGCGCCTCGAGGAAGTAGCCGTCGGGATTGCGGGTGACCTTGTACATCTCGCCGACCTGGTCGGTCGTGGGATGGGGCCTGAGCCCGGTAGAGAGCGCCACCCAGTCGGCGTCCAGCGACAGCTCCCTGTCCAGCATGTAGTCCCATGTCCTGACCTGCAGACGGTCGCCCGCCTTCTCGACTGCCGGCTTCCTGTCTACCTCATAGCGCACGAAGAGCACGCCGAGCTCACGCGCCCTCTTGTAGAAGTCCTCGCGCAGGCCGTAGGTGCGGATATCCCGGTAGAGAATGGTCACCTGTGCATCGGGGTTCTTTTCCTTGATCGCGATGGCGTTCTTGACCGCATCCTGGCAGCAGATGCGGGAGCAGTACTGGTTCGGCTCCTCCCGCGACCCGACACACTGGATCATCACAAAGGATTCGCCGGTCTTCGGTGTCTCTCCGGCAGCGAGCCTCTTCTCGAGCTCCCGCTGGGTGACGACCCGTTTGCTGTCGTCGAACAGATACTCCGTCGGCTCGTATTCTACGCCGCCGGTAGCCAGGATGATCGTTCCATGCTCGAAGGCGGAGCCGTCGGTCAGCGTGGTCTTGAAGTTGCCGACGAAGCCTTCGGTCTTTTTCACCTCGGCGCCGGTATGGAGCCTGATGCGCGGATGACTCCTCACCGCTTCTATCCGCTGCTTCAGGAATGCCTGGACATCGCTCCCTTCGAGGGTGCGGTGGAGATTCCTGACGAGGCCGCCCAGCTCGCTCTCCTTCTCGATGAGGTGGACCTCGAAGCCCTGCTCAGCCAGGGCGAGGGCAGAGGTCATTCCCGCCACGCCGCCGCCGATGATCATGCAGGAGGGGGTGACGCCGACCGTATCGGTCTGTATCGGCTTCTGGAGCCTCGACTTGGCGACAGACATCTTGACGATCTGTTTCGCCTTCTTCGTCGCCTCTTCTTTCTTGCCCATATGGCACCAGGAGCACTGCTCGCGGATATCGGCGAGATCGAAGAGATACTTGTTCAGTCCTGCATCGCGTATGGTCTCCTGGAAAAGCGGCTCATGGGTACGCGGCGTACAGGAGGCGACAACGACCCGGTTCAGGTTCTGCTCCTTGATCGTCTGTTTGATGACTTCCTGGTTGTCCTGCGCACAGGCATAGATGGTGTTTGTCGCATAGACGACGCCGGGCAGCTCCTTTGCCGCCTCGACCACCTTGTCGATATCGACGGTTGAGGCGATATTGATGCCGCAATGGCAGACGAAGACGCCGATTCTCGCGTCCTCGGCAGCGACATCCCTCTCAGGAGGCAGCTCTTTCTTCACCGTCTCGGTGCCGCGGGCCTCGCCGAGGAGGGCCATGGCCTCCCCTGCAACGGCGCTTCCCTGCATCACCGTATCCGGAATGTCTTTGGGCCCCTGGTAGGTGCCGGTGACAAAGATACCCTCTTTGCTGGTCCTCACCGGGAGGAGCGGAGAGGTCCTGGCGAATTTATAGGCGTTGGTCTCTATGCCGAAGGTCTTGGCGAATTCATCGGCGTTCTTGTGCGGCTCGAGCCCGACCGAGAGGACCACCATATCGAAGCTCTCATCGATAAGCCGCCCCTCTTCGTCGGCATAGCGCGTAATGAGATTGCCGGTGCCGGGCTCTTCCCTGACCGCCGAGACCATGGCGCGCTGATACCGCACGCCGTAATCCTTCTTTGCCCTTTCCACATACTTGTCGAAGTCTTTTCCGAAGGCCCGCATCTCCATGTAGAAGATGGTGGGCTCGATGCGCTTGTCGTGCTCTTTGGCGATGATCGCCTGCTTGGTCGCGTACATGCAGCAGACCGAGGAGCACCAGGGATTGGCATTGTGCGAGTCCCTGGAGCCGACACACTGGATCCAGGCGACCTTGTGCGGATGCTTCTCGTCGGAAGGCCGTTTCACCTCGCCCTTATACGGACCCGAGGCCGAGAGGATGCGCTCGAACTGAATGGAAGAGACCACATTGGGCCAGCGCCCGAGACCGAGCTCGCCGCGCACCTTCGCGTTGTAGCGGTCCAGGCCCGGAGCGAGAATAACGGCGCCGACGTTTACTTCTATCTCCCGGCCCTTGTCTTCGTAATTGATCGCGCCCGCCTTGCAGACCTTCTGGCAGCTGCGGCAGACGCCTTTGGTGAGATAGAGACACTGGCCCGCGTCGATCGCCCTCGTGTTCGGCACCGCCTGGGCGAAGAGCGAGTAGATCGCCTTGCGCGTCGCGAGCCCCTGCTCGAACTCGCTCGTCACCTTCTTGGGGCATTTCGCTTCGCAGTCGCCGCAGCCCGTACACTTTTCGGGATCGACATACCGGGGAGCGAGCTTTATTGTTGCCCGGTAGTTGCCGGGTCCGCCTTCTACCGAGGTCACCTCGGCGAGGGTGTGGATATCGATGTTCAGATGCCTGCCCACCTCGACCATCTTGGGCGAGATCATGCACATGGCGCAATCGCCGGTCGGGAAGGTCTTGTCGAGCATGACCATCGTGCCGCCGATGGAGGGATCTTTTTGCACGAGATGGACTTTGAATCCGCTGTCGGCGAGGTCGAGGGCGGCCTGCATCGATCCGATGCCGCCGCCGACGATGAGGACCGAACCGCGCTTCTTGCCACCGTTATTAGATGAAGGGTTCGCGCTCATAGCAGTTTCAGCTCCTTTAACAGTCCCATTGCATCGGTAAAGTGCCGGTCGATCTGCATCTGCCGGGCATCGAGGCCGAGGGCGACACCGATCAGCTCGGTGATGAAGTAGACCGGCAGACGCTCGGGGATGCCGAATTTCTCTCTCACCTGGTCCTGGTAGGCGTCCAGGTTGAACTGGCACATCGGGCAGGTGACGACAAAGCAGTTGGCGCCGCGGGCAAGGGCGTCTTTCATGATCCTCGACATCAGGAAGAGCGAGGTGTCGGTATCGTTGACCGAGGCGGCGGCGCCGCAGCAGTCGGTCTTGAAGCTCCAGTCGAGGGGCTTTGCGCCGAGGGCCTTGAGGACCGTCTCCATCCCCTGCGGATTCTCGACACTGTCGGGGACATCCAGGTCCATCGGGAAGCGGGTCATGAGACAGCCGTAGTAGCAGACCGGGACCAGCCCCTCGAGCTTCCTGGCCGCCTTCTCGGCGAGCTCGCCGGAGGTGACCTTCGGAAGGAGGACTTCGAGGATGCTCCTGATCTTCGTTTTTCCTTCGACCTTCTTGCTCAGCTCTTCATTGATCGTCTTCTTCAGCTCGGGGTCCTCGAGCAGCTTCTTCTGGGAGACGAGGGTCCTGCTGTAGCAGGAGGAGCAGGGAATCACCATCTCCGCATAACCGCTGGCATCGACGATACCGAGGTTGCGGGCGGGGAGGGCGATGGAGAGGAACTCATCGGTCTTTGCGGCCGAGGTTGCGCCGCAGCAGTTCCAGTCCTCTATCTCCTTGAGCTCGATCCCCAGCTTACCGAGCACCGCCTTGCACTGGATATCGTAAAGCTCGGACGAAGCATGTAAGGTACAACCGGGATAGTACGCTATCTCTACCATAAAATACCCCTACTTTGCCTTTTCCCTGGACTTTTTATAAAGGTTCTTGACCTCGGAACGGTTCCTGACCTTTCCGAGCCCGAGATGCAGCCTCTTCTTGCCCATCATCGCGAGACCCAGCCGGGAGGCGCTCTTCACTTCGTCGAGCGCAGCCTTCATGCCGCCCTCTTTCATCTCCTTGACGATATAAAGTCCCATGAACTCCGCTTCGTTGAACCGGCCGAAGTGCGCTGCAGACTTCATGAAGGATTCATGGAAAGCGGCCACCTTGGGGAGCAGCGGCTGGCTGTGGTTTTCCTTGGACATCTGCTTCAGGGTCTCGTTGATGCGGGCGGTCTGGATATTGTTGGGGCAGCGCGTACCGCAGGTATAGCAGGAGAGGCACTTCCAGACGAGGAGGTTGTTGAGGGCTGCCTCCTTGTCGCCGAGCAGGATCATCCTGATGAGGCGGTCGGGAGTGACCCCTTCGGTCTCTTCTCCTACCGGGCAGCCTGCTGCACAGCGGCGGCACTGGTAGCAGGCGCGCAGGTTCTGGCCCGACCGGTCGACGATTTCCTGTAACAGAGACGTGGAGAGCGCAGGCTCATACTTCAATGCAGTTCTCGACATAGCCTACTCCTTCAGAAGACTTTACTCTGGAATTCCCGCACGATACAGGTATGCCAGGGGCGTCTTTTATACGAGGATAATTAAAATTTATATTACCATCGCCTTTCTGGTTTATGCAATAAAAAGGCGCCGCTCAAAAGGAGGGGGCAGAGGTGAGTCATTTGGAGCGGCATGGGCAGCCCAAGCGGAGCCCCGCCCCAAAAAGACGTTGTCTTTTTGGGGACCCCATAGAGATGCAGAGGGCTCCCGGAAAGTCGTAGACTTTTCGGGAATTCCGGAGCGGGTCGGTACGACTCGATTCCGAGCTGCCCCGCCTCGGAGGTCGCATCGACCGAGAATGAGCGAAAATGACTCACCTCTGCCCCCTCCTCTTCTGATCGCTATCCCCGGAGCGCCGCAGATTCCTGTACGCCCCGGGGTATCATCATAATCTTGGCATTTCAGGTGCTTACTTTATGCCGGCGTGCATCTTTGCCGACGTGACGGTGTTCTTCATGAGCATGGTGATGGTCATCGGACCGACGCCGCCGGGCACAGGGGTGATGGCGCCGGCAATCTCTTTGGCAGCATCGAAATCGACATCGCCCTTGAGGATGGGGACCATCTTGCCGGTCTTCTCGCTCTTCTTTTCACCGACGCGATTGACGCCCACATCGATGACGCAGGCGCCGGGCTTGATCCATTCGGGTTTTACCAGGCCCGGCACGCCGGCAGCGACGATGAGGATATCGGCGCGCTTGCAGTGAGACTGGAGGTTTTTCGTCCCGGTATGCACGATGGTGACGGTGGAGTTTGCACCTCTGCCCTTCTGGAGCATGATGTTGGCGATGGGCTTGCCGACGATATTCGAGCGGCCGACCACCACGACCTCGGCGCCCGAGGTCTCATAGCCGGAGCGCACGATCAGCTCCTGTATGCCGGCAGGGGTGCAGGGGAGGAACTTCGCCTCCGAGCCGCCGATCATCAGGCGGCCCACATTGACCGGATGGAAGGAATCGACGTCCTTGTCGGGGTCGATGGCATTGAGGACCTTTTTCTCATTGATATGTTTGGGGAGCGGGAGCTGGACGAGGATGCCGTGGATCTTCGGATCCTTGTTGTACTTTTCGATGAGCGTGAGCAGACCCTCTTCGGAGAGGTCCTCGGGCTGATCGTCCTGAATGGAGTGGAAGCCGAGCTCATGCGCGGTCTTCTGCTTGGCGGTAACATAGCTGACTGAAGCGGGGTTCTTGCCTACCAGGATGGTGACCAGGCCGGGCACGACCCCTGTTTTTGCTTTCAGATCGGCTACTTCCTTCTTGAGCTCCTCCCTGATCTGCGCTGCTACTTCGGTGCCGCTGATGATTTTTGCTGACATTCTGACCTCCTCTTTAGCTTTTATTGAAAAACGGAAGCAAATATCGGTGTGTTAAGCGCCCTTGATCAGCGAGAGCATCTCTTCGCGGGTGCTCTGTTTCGACCTGAAGATCCCCCGCACTGCCGACGTCGTCGTCCTCGATCCCGGCTTTTTGATTCCCCTCATGCTCATGCAAAGGTGCTCTGCATCGATGACGACCATGCAGCCCCGAGGCTTGATCCTGGTCATGATCATATCGGCGAGCTGTGCGGTCAGCCGCTCCTGGACCTGCGGCCTCTTGGCGAGGTGCTCGAGGGCCTTGGCCAGCTCGCTCAAGCCGACGATATTGCCCGAAGGGATATAGGCGATATGCGCCTTGCCGATGAAGGGCAGCAGGTGGTGCTCGCAGACCGAGTAGAAGGGGATATCCTTCAGCAGCACCATCTCGTCGTGGCTCTCGCCGTCGATCGGCTTGAGCAGGTCCTCTTCAGGGTCTTGCAGTCCCGAAAAGATCTCGGCGAACATCTTCGCCACCCGCTCGGGCGTATCCTTGATGCCGGGCCTGGCAGTATCCTCCCCGATCCCTTCGAGGATCAATCTTACCCCTTCTCTAATTTTTTTTGCGTCCATCGAAGCGTAAAATCCTTCTATCGGTAACGATTATATCCATTTTCATATCATGGTCTTCGGAGAGAATGCGCTCCACCATCTGCTCTTCGTACGCCAGCGCAACGGTACGGGCCGCCGTACGACAAAGTAGTTTATCATAAAACCCCTTGCCGTATCCCAGCCTGTTGCCCTGCCCGTCGAAGGCGACGCCGGGCACGATGACGACATCGACCGCTGCAATATCGACACTCCGCTCTTCAGAGAGCTGCGGCTCGGGTATCCCCAGGTAGCCGGGGACGAGCTCTTCCATGGATTTGATTTCGTAGAGGGCGAGGAGGCCGCTTGCGCGGTCCACTTTCGGGAGGACGGCGCGCTTCCCCTCCGCGAGGCTCTGCCGGAGCAGGGTCAGGGTGTCGACTTCGCTCCTGAACGAGGCGTAGAAAAGAATGGTGCGGGAAGTATGAAATTCCGGGAGCTCCGCAAGGCGCTCTCCGATCGCCCGGTCTTTGGCGTTCCTGAGCTCCTCGCTTATGGCGTCACGGCGGGAGAGGACCTCTTTGCGCATCAGGCGCTTCTCGTTGAACAGGCTGCTCTCCTGGCCCCGGTCTTCCAAAGCGCCGCCCCTAGCGTCGCATCGACTGTTCGAGTCTGGCTTTGATCTCTTTGATGTCGCTGACAAGTGAAGAGGTCTGGAAAGGAGAGACGCCGCGCAGGTCGGCATCCATGACCTCCTGGCTGAAGCGCATGGCGCCCAGGAGCTCCATCTCGCCGAGGTGCTCCCGCAGAAAGGCGAGGTCGCTGTCGCTCCTCACCTTGTTGGCGACGACAAACACCTTCTGCACGCCGAGCCCTTTGGCAAGCTCTTTGACCGTATGCGCGGTCTGCACGCTCCTCTGTCCCGGCTCGACGACGACGATGAAGGCATCGACCGCCTCGGCAGTTCCGCGGGTGAGGTGCTCTATGCCCGCTTCCATATCGACGATGATCGCCTCATCGCGCTCGGCGATGAGGTGCTTGAGCAGTCTCCGTAAAAAGACATGTTCGGGACAGTAGCAGCCGGAAGCAGCCGCCTTCGACTTCCCCATGACGAGGAGGGTGACCCCATCGATCCGATGCCCGATCCCTTCGGGCAGGTCGTCGACCTTGGGGTTGAGCTTGAACATGCTGCCGGGGCTGCCCGGCCTGGCGCCGGTACGCTCCTCGATAAGGTCGTCCATCTCTGCGATGGGCCTCAGTTTCTGTATATCGGCGGGCTTCACCCCGAGGGCCTGCGCGAGATTGGCGTCCGGGTCGGCATCGACAGCGATGACCCGTTTCCCCTCTGATGCAAAGAGGTGGCTTAATACTGCCGAGAGCGTCGTCTTGCCGACGCCTCCTTTGCCGGTAACCGCTATCTTCATGATCTTAAATTATAACACAACGATACTGCCTCACAGCAGTTCCTCTGTAGTTAAGTTGCCCTGCTGTTTTGCCGTGTGTTATCATTTTTCATGGAAGCCAGAAAAATCATTGAGGATTCAGACCGCTACCTGATGCATACCTATAACCGCTTCCCCGTGGTGTTGAGAAAAGGCCGGGGAGTGAAGGTATGGGGCGCCGACGGCAAGGAGTATCTCGACTTCGTCGGCGGGGTCGCGGTGAATGTGCTCGGGCATTGCCATCCCAAGGTCGTCATCGCCCTCCAGAAGCAGGCGCAGCGGCTGCTCCATGTCTCGAACCTTTATCATATCGAGCCCCAGGTAAAGCTGGCCAGGATCCTCGTAACCCACTCTTTCGCCGATAAGGTTTTTTTCTGCAACTCGGGAGCGGAAGCCAACGAGGCTGCCATGAAACTGGCCCGGAAGTACGCGAAAGAGCATTCAGGGCATCGCGACCATGACCGCTACGAGATCATTACGGCCCTGAACTCCTTTCATGGGAGGACGCTCGCCACGATCACGGCTACGGGCCAGGAGAAGTTCCAGAAAGGGTTCGAGCCGCTCATGCCCGGCTTCAAGTATGTGCCGTTCAACGACATCCAGGCCCTCGAGGCAGCGCTGACCAGGAACACCTGCGCGGTCCTGCTCGAGCCGATTCAGGGCGAGGGCGGGGTGAAGCTCCCTTCGGAGGAGTACCTGAAACAGGTGCGGGAGCTCTGCGACCGGCATGACCTCCTCCTGATCCTCGATGAGGTGCAGACCGGGATCGGCAGGACAGGGAAGCTCTTCGCCTATGAGCATTACGGCATAACTCCCGACATCATGACCCTCGCCAAAGGGCTCGGCGGCGGCGCCCCGATCGGGGCTATGCTCGCGACCGACCGGGTGGCAGCGGCATTCAAGCCAGGCAACCATGCCTCGACCTTCGGCGGCAATCCGCTCGTCTGCGCAGCTGCGATCGCGACCCTGGAGGCGGTGATCGAGGACGGCTTCATCCTGGACCACTGCAACCGCATGGGGAACTATCTCGTGGAGCGTCTGGCACAGCTCAAAGAATACCACCAGCAGATCATGGAGGTGCGGGGCAGGGGCCTCCTCGTCGGCATGGAGCTCACCAGGGACGGCATGCCGATCGTCACCGCGTGCCTCGAGCGCGGCATCCTGATCAACTGCACCGGGGGCGGCAATGTGCTCCGGTTCATGCCGCCGCTGACGGTTGAGGAAAAGGATATCGACCATGTGGTGGGAGTCCTCGACGAGCTTCTGGAAAAGGCGCTATGAGGCGGAAGCGCGATTTTCTCACAGTAGGCGATTTGTCGCGCGATGAGCTGGGATACGTGCTCAAGCGAGCGCAGGAGCTCAAAGCCGGCGCCGACCGGCAGAAGTGCCCCCTCATCGGCAAGAGTGTCGGCCTCTTTTTCGAAAAACCCTCGACGAGGACGCGGGTCTCGTTCGAAGTGGGTATCTACCAGCTCGGGGGGCAGGCGCTCTACCTCAATCCCAAGGAGATACAGCTCGGCAGGGGAGAGACCATCGCCGATACGGCAGCAGTTCTTTCCCGCTATCTGAGTGGTGTCGTCTTGAGGACCCATACCCATGCCCTGATCCGGGAATTCGCCAGGCATGCAGCGGTGCCGGTGATCAACGGTCTCTCGGATATCCACCATCCCTGCCAGGCCCTGGCGGATCTGATGACGATCCAGGAGCGGAAAGGCAGGCTCGAAGGGATCAGGCTCGCCTACATCGGCGACGGCAACAACGTAGCCAATTCATTGCTCGAGGCAGCGGCGATGACCGGCCTCTCCATGATCATAGCCTGCCCCGAAGGGTGCGAGCCAGACCCCGAAGTGCTCGAAAAGGCCCGGCGGGAAGCCTCGGGAGAGATCGTGGTCCTCAGGGACCCCCGCGAGGCAGCGGGGAGGGCTGATGTGGTCTATACCGATGTCTGGGTGAGCATGGGGCAGGAGGCTGAGGCCGAAAGGAAGAAGGCGAAGCTCAAGGCATACCAGGTCAATGCTCAGCTCCTCCGGTGCGCGAAGCCCGAGGTGACCGTTCTCCATTGTCTCCCGGCTCATCGGGGAGAAGAGATCACCGATGAGGTGATGGACGGGCCCCACAGCGCTGTCTTTGACCAGGCCGAAAACAGGCTGCATACCGAAAAGGCGCTTCTTGAGTTTCTCTTGACCGCTTAATATACTGAATGCATGGTCTCTCTGCAGCGAACGCTTCTTTTTCTTGCAGTGATTGTTCTGGCTGCCTGCGCCCCTTCCCCGGGTAAATCGATCTTCGAGAGAGAGCGCTGCATCGAATGCCATAGCTTCAAGGGGCGGGGAGGCGCAGCGGGTCCTGACCTCACCGCAGTTCATAAGAGGCATGATGACGCATGGATCAGGGATAAGCTCAGAATGCCTCAAGCCGTTCTCCCCCACTCGGCGATGCCGAGCTACCGGCACCTCTCCGATGAAGAGATGCAGGCCCTTATTGATTACTTGAAAGAGTAGCCTCCCGCTTTCTTGACTTACCGTCGCGCTCTTAGATAAGATACACTTTCCGTAGGTACTTGCCCTGATTAGCCATAGGAGTTTTTTACTGCTCAGCGGGGCGCCAGCCGGTGGCCTGCGGTGGGAGGAAGATGCGCATCGCTATAGGTTCCGACCATGCCGGGCTCGATATGAAACGGGAGATTATCTCGCTTCTGACCGAGCTTGGCCACGACTACGTCGATTACGGCACAGAGACCCCGCAGTCCGTGGACTACCCCGATTTCGGTGAAAAGGTATCCGATGCCGTATCGACGGGAGCGGTCGAGAGGGGGGTCCTCATCTGCGGCACCGGGATCGGCATGTCGATCGTGGCGAACAAGTTCCCCTATGTCCGGGCATCGCTCTGCAACGAGCTCTTCTCCGCGCGGATGAGCAGGCTCCATAACGATGCGAATGTGCTCGTCCTCGGCGGAAGGATCATAGGTCGTGACCTGGCGCGCGAGATAGTCAAGACCTGGATGACCACTCCCTTCGAAGGGGGGCGGCATGAGAACAGGCTCAACAAAATAAAGCTCATCGAAGAGAGAATGTTAGCGAAAGGAACGAAAAGGATTCCCTGAGACAGCAGTGCTGCAGCCCCGGTGTGCTGCTGCCCGGGAATCCCTGCTGGTATTGAACAATGCATTTCGAACACCTCAAGAAGACGGACCGCGAGGTCTACGACGCCATCGAGAGCGAAACGAGGCGCGAGCAGGAAAAGATACTGCTCATCGCCTCCGAAAACTATGCGAGCCGGGCGGTGATCGAGGCCCAGGGCTCGGTGCTCACGAATAAATATGCCGAGGGATACCCCGGCAGGCGGTACTACGGCGGCTGCGAGTATGCCGACGCGATCGAGAGCCTGGCGATCGAGCGCGCCAAGAAGATTTTCGGCGCAGAGCATGTCAATGTGCAGCCCCATTCGGGAAGCCAGGCGAACATGGCGGTCTTCTTCTCCTGCCTGAAGCCCGGCGATACGATCCTCGGCATGAGTCTCGCCCATGGCGGGCACCTTTCGCACGGAGCAAAAGTAAATTTCACCGGGATCATCTACAACGCCGTCTCCTACGGCATCAAGAGGGAGACGGGCTATATGGATATGGACGAGGTGCAGAGCCTCGCACGGCAGCACAAGCCCAGGCTGATCATCGTCGGGGCGAGCGCCTACTCGCGCACCATCGACTTCAAGACCTTCTCCGCTATCGCGAAAGAGACGGGCGCCTATCTCATGGCCGACATCGCGCATATCGCCGGCCTGATCGCCGCGGGAGCGCACCCTTCGCCGTTCCCCTATGCCGACTTCGTGACCTCTACCACGCACAAGACGCTCCGGGGCCCCCGGGGCGGCATGATCATGTGCAAGGAAGAGCATGCCAAGGCGATCGATAAGATGATATTCCCCGGTATCCAGGGTGGACCGCTGGTGCATGTCATCGCCGCCAAGGCGGTCGCCTTCAAGGAGGCGCTGACGGAAGAGTTCAGGGAGTACCAGCACAAGATCGTGCGCAATGCGAAGAGCCTTGCCGAGGGATTGAGGAAGCGGGGCTTCAGCATCGTGTCAGGAGGGACCGATAACCACCTCATGCTCGTTGACCTCAGTGCCATGGAGGTGACCGGCAAGGATGCCGAGGAGGCGCTGGATGCGGCGGGCATTACGGTGAACAAGAACGCGATCCCCTACGATACGAAGCCGCCGGCGATCACGAGCGGTATCAGGCTGGGCACTCCCTGCGTCACCACCAGGGGCATGGGTGAAGCCGAGATGGATGAAATAGCCGATATCATCGCCACCGTCATCAGAAACAACGGTAACCTTTCCCTCCGCGCGGCGATGAACAACCGGGTCAAGGCGCTCTGCGACAAGTACCCGATCTACTGATTATGAAATGTCCCTTCTGCGGAAGCATCGAGGATAAGGTCATCGACTCGAGGACGAGTAAGGACGGTGACGTTATCCGCAGGAGGCGCGAGTGTCTCAAGTGTGCGCAGCGGTTCACCTCCTACGAGCGGGTCGAAGATCCCCTTCCCATGGTCATCAAGAAAGACGGCAGCCGCGAGTTCTTCGACAGCCATAAGATCATCACCGGGCTGAAGAAGGCCTGCGAGAAGCGCCCGATCCCCATCTCGAAGCTCGAAGAGGTCGAGAGCACCATCGAGAAGAAGCTCATCGGCATGGGGGTCAAGGAGATCAACAGCACCTGGGTGGGCGAGGAGATCATGTCCGCCCTGAAGGAGCTCGACAAAGTCGCCTATGTGCGGTTCGCCTCGGTCTACCGCCAGTTCAAGGACATCAACGACCTCATGGAAGAGGTGAAGGCGCTCTTCGAGCTGAAGGAGCTGAAGAAGCAGTAGCCCGCCGGGCAACCCGGCAGCAGAGCGGCCGGTATTACGGCGCGGCCTCCGATTCGACCCTTTCCTTGATCCTCCCCAGCCATGTTCTGAGCACCTCCCGCAGCTTCGTCTCGATCTCCTCGACCCTCTCTTCCCTCTCCCGTAACAGCACGTGCAGATTAAACGGGCTCTTTTACGAGGTAGACGGAGCAGGGAGCGCTCTCGATAATTTTTGCCGCCGGATTCCTCAGGATCTCGAGTCCCCGCTTGAACGGAGCGGCCATGACCAGCAGATCGTACCCGTTCTTCAGCTCCCTCAGTATCTCGTCGGGCACACGCCCCGCCACCATCTTGATCTCAGAAGCTACTCCGCGGGCCCTCTCCTTGAATTCCTGAACGGTCTTTTCGGCCAGGGCGTTTTCGTTGTCGGAAATGTAGGTGAGGAAGCCTTCCCGCGCATTGCTTCCCGAGAGCCAGTCGTGGCCGATGTACTCGGACCACGAGGCATCGAGAACGAAGAGAGCGGTAAGGCTTGCGCCGCGTTCCTTTGCAAGCCTCACCGCTTCTTCGATGGCGTCAGGCGATGAATCGAGCGCCAGGAGAATTTTCATCTAGGGGAGCTGTCCTCTCTCGGGCTCCAGGACCATGAGGACATCCTTTTTCTTCTTCACCGTGTCGCCCTCTTTTTTGGCGACCTTCACTACTTTCCCGTTGATCTTCGCCTTGATGTCCTTCTGGACTACCTTCTCCTCCGTAACCCCCTGGACCACCTTCTTCTCTTTTATTTCCATGGTGAGCAGCGTATCGCCTTTCTTCACGATGGAGTTCTCGGTGACCTTCACCGCCAGTATCTTCCCGTCCGACGGGGCTTTGAAAGGCACACTGGACACGAAGAACGCCATATAGGAAAGGACCGCGATCACCACGAGCCCCGCGGCGACGATGGAGGCCCAGTCTTCGTGCCGGTCACTCTTGAATACAGTCATTCCCTTTTTCTTTTCCTCAGCCATATCTCCTCCTCTTTAGAAATTCGCCACTTTGGGAACGAACAGCAGGATGATAATCAGCGCAAGCACGATCTTGATCAAGCCCGCCGCAACTCCTACTTTGAGCGGCCTGCCGCCGGCTGCCCGTATCTCGCGCACATCGATGTAGGCGCCGATCCCGACGAGCCCGATGCCGAATATCCAGGACATGACCTCCCGCAGGAGGTGCAGGGTCTCGGAACCCTCCTCGCCCAGGGCGCCGATGGAGGAGAGGGCGGTCATGCCGAAGAACCCCAGCACGAAGATGGGGAACTTGTCCTTCAGTATCTGCATCAGGGAAATATGTTCTGCATTCGCCTCGCCCTTCCAGAACCATGCGGTGATGAAGAAGACGACGAACGGAATGCTGATGACCCTCACCACATTCCATATCTCTCCGTAGGCGACCGCTGTTCCGGGAGCTATGTTGGGATTGTAGGCGAGGCATGTTGCGAGGACCTGCCCGGAGTTGAGGATGCCGGTGCCGACCCAGGCGCCGAACTGGTAATCCGACATATCGAGCGCCCTGCCGACGAACGGGGCGACGAACATGCTGACGATGCCGAACCCGAGGATCGTTGCAATGGCCATGGCGACTTCCGACGGCTTCGCTTTAACCGCAGTCGATGTCGCAATGGCAGCAGAGACGCCGCAGACGCCGCAGGCAGCGCCCATGGTGCCGATCATCGACCGGTCCATGCCGACGAGCCTCCCGTAGAGCATCACGAAGAATATCGTGCCGAAGACGAAGGACAGGATGAGGACGATGGCGATGCCGCCCACCTTGAAGAGGCTCTGAATGGTGTACAGCGAACCGAGCATGATAACGCCGGTCTTGATGAAGAGCCTCGTCGTCCTGAATCCTTCTTCCGCCCATCCCGGGATCTTCCCGCCGAAGAGCACGTTCCGGTAAAAGACCCCCACGATAATGGCGAGCAGGACATAGTTGAGGCCTGCGGCCTTCGTGAGCCATCCCTTCTGACCGAAGACTACCGCGTCCGCCATCCAGGGCTCGACATAGGTTCTCAACGCATAGAGCGTCAGGACCATCATCGCCAGGCCGGGGATTATCGCCGGCAGTTTTTGCAGTAAACTCTTATCCTCCATATACCTTCCTCCTTTACTTTATGACGAGAACATGGCAAGGAGCATGCTCTACCACCTTCGATGATACGCTCCCGAGCAGAAACTTCTTTGCGCCGTGTTTCCCGTGGGCGCCCACCACGACCATATCGGCGCCGGTCTCCCTGATCGTCTCGATGATCCTTTCTGCCGGGTGGCCCTCTTTGGTCAGAATCTCGGCCTTGATCCCCCTGGCCGCGATCTCGTCGGCCACCTTCTTCATCGATCCTTTTGCATCGGAGAACAGCGACTCGGTGATGGTCTTGCATTCATTGTCTGATACCTCCATGAGGCACAGGTCCGGAACAACGGTGACGATGTTCAGCACTCCCCCGGTCTTCCCGGCAATAGTCGCTGCCTCTCGCAGCGCCTTGTTCGCCTGCTCCGATCCGTCATGTGCGACTAGAATTTTCATCCCTCTCTCCTTTCCCTTTCTGGTCCCCTTCTGGTCCCCCTCTGGCCTTTCTCTCGCCCCCTCCAGGCTCATGAGCGCCGGTACACTGGCTGAGGGTCTGCTTTTGCCGAGCAAGTGCGGTGCCAGATAGTGAGCGGCTTGAAAGATAAGGAGATTTGTCGGAGAGTGCTGAAAAAATGTTCCCTTGCGGGAACGTGGAAGTGTGGCACGGGTTCCCGCAAGGGAACTTAGAGCCCCTGACGAACTGAAAGAGCTTGGGGTCGGACGAGGTACAGTAGGTGAGCGGTTTTAGCAGCCTGAAGCGAAGTCATGGATGACGAAGCGAGCTGGTACCTCGGAGGTCGTATCGACCGAGAATGAGTCGAACATACTGTGCTTCGTCCGGCTCCCTTTCCTCATTCTGTTAGACGCTCTTAATCGATCCCGTACTCTTTCATCTTTTTCCAGAGGACCTTTCTGCTTATGCCAAGCCGGGCGGCTGCTTCGATCTTCTTGCCGCCCGATTCATTGAGCGCCTTGATGATCCTCTGCCGCTCGAAGCATTTGAGGCTCGCTTCGAGGGTGAGGTCCTGGGTAATGCAGGGGGTCCTGTCGGTATCGTCCGATATCTCGTCGGGGAGATGCCTGAGATCGATAACCCCATCTTTTGAAAGCACCACGGCCCGCTCGATCGCATGCTTCAGCTCGCGCACATTGCCCGGGTAGCTATAGGCGAGGAGAGCGTCGTAGGCGAACTGTGAGAGCCTCACCTCGGTCTTGTTCAGCCGCTCCTTGAAGAGCTTGAGGAAATGGTCGATGAGATAGGGGATATCCTCTTTTCTCTCCCTGAGCGGCGGCAGGGCGATCGGCACGATATTGATCCTGTAGAACAGGTCCTCTCTGAAGGCGCCTGCCGCGACGCTCTCCTTCAGGCTCTTGCGGGTGGCATAAATGCCCCGTACATCGACCCGCACCGGCGTATTCCCTCCCAAGCGCGTTATGGTATTGTCCTCCAGCACCCGCAGCAGTTTCGGCTGGAGCGCTACCGGGATATCGCCGATCTCGTCGAAAAAGATGGTGCCGCCGCTCGCGTATTCGAATTTGCCCTTCCTCAATTCGGTGGCGCCGGTGAAGGCCCCCCGCTCGTGGCCGAAGAGCTCGGACTCGAAGAGGGTATCGGGAATGGCCGCGCAGTTGATCTTGACGAACTGCTTGGTGTTCCGCTGGCTCAGCCGATGGATGGCATTCGCCACCAGCTCCTTGCCGGTCCCGCTCTCGCCCTGAATCAGCACCGGGACATCGGTCCCGGCAACAGCGGCGATGCGGTCGAAGACGTCGCGCATCACGGGGCTTACGCCGATAATGCTCTCGAACTCCACCTTCTCCTTGAGGGTCTCCCTGAGGAAGGTGACCTCGTCCTCGAGCTTCCGGTAGCGGAAGAAGCGCTCGATGGCTATGAGGAGCTCGTCATTGGCAAAGGGCTTTCCGATATAGTCGAAAGCGCCCTCTTTCATCGCCTGGACCGCATCCTTCACCTCTGCATATCCGGTGATGATGATGACCCCGGTTTCGGGAGCGATCTCTTTCGTTCTCTTGAGAAGGGAGAATCCGTCCTTGCCGGGAAGCTTCAGGTCGGTAATGACGAGGTCGAACCGCTCTTTTTCGAGAGCGCGGAACCCCTCATCCCCCGTGGCGCAGAGCGAAACGGTATAGCCCTCGGAAGTGAGCAGGTGCTCCATGCCGAGCCGCATGATCGGCTCGTCTTCGACGATGAGGAGCTGCTTTTTCATGGCTGGAGCGGCAAGAGCACGGTAAAGGTCGTCCCTTCAGCCGAGGTCGTCACGCTTATTTCTCCCTTATGCTGTTCTACGATAGCCTTGCTCACCGTAAGGCCGAGCCCTGTCCCTTCCCCCATTCCCTTGGTGGTAAAGAAGGGGTCGAATATTCTGGGGAGTATCTCTTCCGGAATGCCGCTCCCCGTATCGGAGATCGCCACCGCACACGAGGCCCCGGCCCGTTGCGCCCGAATGGTCAGGGTCCCGCCTCCCTCCATCGCCTGAACAGCGTTTATGACGAGATTGAGAAAGACCTGCTCCAGCTTGCTGGCGTCCGCGGCTATGGGCGGGATGTCCGGGGAGAGCTCTCTGACCAGGACGATCCCTTTTTTGCCGATAAGGTATTCGGTAAGGCTGAGCACGGTCTCGATGATGCCGGCGATCCCGCACGGCGCAATGGACAACGGCGCATTCTTCGAGAGGTCGAGGAGGTTCTTTACGATCATCTGTATCCTGGTGAACCCTGCATTGACGATCTCGATATGCTGCCTTCTCTTCTCCTCGTCCATAGGGGTGCTGATCAGGTTGTTGAAGCAGAGCTTGATACCGCCGAGCGGATTGTTGATCTCGTGCGCAACCCCTGCCGCGAGCTGTCCCAGCGAGGCGAGCCGTTCCGTCTCGATCATCTGCTTTTCGATCTCGGCGGTCTTCTTGAGCTTTTCCTGGGCGTCCAGGAGGTGGCGTGCGAGGAGATTGAACGACGCGGTCACGTCGCCGATCTCGTCATGGCGCGAGATCGGGATATCCTTGCCGAGCGGCTCGTTCCCGTGCGCAATGCCCCTGAAAATGCGCGAGAGGTTGTGCAGGGGCTTGGATACGAGGCCCCGGAAGGTGCCGAAGAGGGCGATGAAGAGAATGCCGAGAGTCGCGATACCGAAGACAAAGGTGTCGAGCGCCACCTTCTTTACGTTGGCCAGCGCTACCGAGAGCGGGATAGCGACCGACTCTACCCCGACGATCGTATTGTCCTTCCAGCCGAACGTCCCGGTCGGACCGTACTTGGCGCGCAGCGGCTGCGGCGCATCCCCCGGCTCGCCGTGGCACTTGAGGCAGCTCTTCTCCGAGAGGATCGGCCGCACATAGACGAGATACTCCTTGCCGTCGATGGTTTCGATCCCCTGCCAGGAGGTCCTGTCCCTCCCCCCCTCGAAATAGCGCATCATCCGTACATGAAAGCGGTCGGCGCGGTTCTGGACATTGAGCGGCTTGTCCGATACTCTTTTATACACGTACTCGGGGAGGTCCCTGGCGAAGTGCTTCATGACCTGGAGATTGACATGCGTCGTCGACATCGCCTCGAGGACGAAGGCATCTTCCGTCGTCGTCCTCGACAGGAGATCGAACATCCTGGGACGCAGCGAGTCCTTGACATAGGTCCCCAGCGCCTTCACATGGGTCATGATGATAACGGTCTTGTCTTTTGCCTCGTTAATGACCTGGGCTTTCAGATACGCATAGAGGATCGCGGAGAAGAAGGCACAGAAAGCGAGGAGCAGGGCGCCGATCATCAAGCTGAACCGTATCCCGAGATTGAAGCTTCTGGTTCTCATCGTCTTTCTCATTGTAACACAGAGCATAACAGCGAGAGAACGCGTGCAGGGGGAAGAGAATAATTTATTGAATTCCCTCCGTTTGAATTGCTAATATAATAATTCTCCGGCGGCGCTTTAAAAGACGGAAAATACACGTACGATACGGAAACAGCGATAGTCATGGCACGCATTCTTCCCTTCAAAGGACTCCTTTACAACCCGGACAAGGTATCCGGGAACGAGGTCATCGCGCCCCCTTACGACGTCATCAGCCCCGATTACAAAGAGGCGCTCTACCGGAAGAGCCCGTACAACATCGTGCGGATCGACTTCGGCAAAGAGCTGCCGGGGGATAACGAGAGCGTCAACCGGTATTCGCGCTCCCGCGACCTGCTCGCGCAGTGGGAGCAGGAAGGGGTCCTTTCGAGGGACAGCGAGCCCGCCTTTTATGCCTATGAGGCCGACTACGAGCTGAGGGGAAAACGGAAGCGCCTCAGGGGCTTTCTCGGCCTGGTGAAGCTCGAGGAGCTGGGCAAGGGCGTCTATCCCCACGAGGCTACCCATGCGAAGCCGAAGGAAGACCGGCTGAACCTGATGCGGTGGTGCCATGCCAATATCAGCCCCATTTACGCGCTGTATAACAGCCCGGAGCACGGGACCGCCGCGCTCCTCGAAGAGGCCGCTGCCGGGAGGCCGTACTTCAGCGCCGAAGACCTGGACGGCGCCGAGCACCGCCTCTACCGGATAGCCGATCCTGCGAAAATTGAGTTGATAACGAGAGAGTTGTGTGATAAACATATATTTATAGCCGACGGGCACCACCGTTATGAAGTGGCGCTCGAGTTCAAGCGGGAGATGGACCGCCGGGAGCAGTCCGCATCCCCCGGAGAGCGCTCAGCCGAAGCATCCCGCCCCTGGGACTATGTGCTGATGTTCCTTGCGAATATGGCGGATGAGGGAGTGAGTATCCTTCCCACGCACCGGATGGTCAAGGGAATTGCGGATAAATCCGCCGTCCTCGAAAAATTGGCCCCTGATTTCGCCGTTTCCCGGGCGCCGCTGGATGCGGATATCGCCGGGCTGCTGTCCGGAGAGAGCGGCCACGCGTTCGGGCTGTACCTGGATACGGAACAGCAGCTCTATGTCTTGAACTATAGAGAGGACCATCTGCAGGACGTCCCTCCTGCGCTGAGGGAGCTCGATGTGGTGATTCTCCACGAGCTGATCCTCAAGCGCGACCTGGGGATAACGGAGGTCGCCTTCGAAATGGATGCGAAGGAGGCGCTCCGGAGAGTGCGCAACGGGGACTTCGACGGCGTCTTCTTTCTCAACCCTACAGGGGTCGGCGATGTGGAGCGGGTCGCCCTGTCGAACCTGAGAATGCCTCCGAAGTCTACGTACTTCTACCCGAAACTTCTTACCGGTATGGTTATATACAGGTTTTAAATTCAAATTCCAAGGAGGCTTCATATGGCAGTGCGCGTAGCGATTAACGGCTTTGGAAGGATCGGAAGGAATTTCTTCAGGACCTGCAAGGGAATCGGCGATATCGAGATCGTCGGCATCAACGACCTGACCGATGCGAAGACGCTGGCCCACCTCCTCAAGTACGACTCGGTGCACGGCATCTTCAATGCCGACGTGGCGGCCGGAGACGGCACCCTCATCGTGGACGGCAAGGAGATAAAGGTCTCTGCCGAGCGGGCTCCCGAAAACCTCCCCTGGAAGGCGCTGAAGGTGGACATCGTCGTCGAATCGACGGGGCTCTTCACCGACCGGGAGAAGGCGGCAAAGCATCTCGATGCAGGAGCGAAGTGGGTGATCATCTCTGCGCCGGCAAAAGAGCCGGATGTGACGGTCTGCCTCGGCGTCAATGACGAGACGCTCGATCCCGCGAAGCACAAGATCATCTCCAACGCCTCGTGCACTACGAACTGTCTCGCCCCGGTGGCGAAGGTGCTCAACAAGGAGTTCGGTGTTCTGAGGGGCCTGATGACGACCGTGCACTCCTACACCAACGACCAGCGGATCCTCGATCTCCCGCACAAGGACCTGCGGAGGGCCCGTGCAGCAGCGCTCTCGATGATCCCGACCACGACAGGGGCTGCAAAGGCGGTCGGCCTCGTGCTGCCCGAGCTCAAGGGCAAGCTCGACGGCTTCGCGATCCGCGTCACCACCCCCAACGTCTCTGTCGTCGATCTCGTCGCCGAGCTGGGCAGGGAGGTCAAGGCCGAGGAGGTCAATGCAGCGATGAAGAAGTGGGCCGACGGACCGATGAAGGGCATCCTCCAGTATGTCGACGCCCCGCTCGTCTCGATCGACTTCAACGGCAATCCCCACTCCTCCATCTTCGACTCGACGCTGACCAAGGTGATGGAGGGCCGCATGGTGAAGGTCATCTCCTGGTACGACAACGAATGGGGCTACAGCACGCGGCTGAGGGATCTCATCCTGCTCATCAGCAAGAGGAGCTAGGCATGGCGAGGAGAAACGGCATTCCTGCGGGGATAAAGGATATCCTCGGCAAGCTCACGATAGAGGATGTCGCTATCAAAGGCAAGCGGGTGTTCATAAGGGCGGACTTCAATGTGCCCCTCGACAACAACATGGTGATCACCGATGACAGCAGGATCCGCTCGACCCTCCCGACGATCAACTACGCTATCGACGAGGGCGCGAAGGTGATCCTCGCCTCGCACCTCGGCAGGCCGAAGGGAAAGGTGGAGCCCCGGTTCAGCCTTGCCCCGGTAGCCAAGAGGCTCCAGAGGCTCCTGAACAAAGAGGTGGTCTTCGCCCCTGACTGTGTAGGCCCCCAGGTCGAGCACCTCGTCGCGAAGATGAAGGAGGGAGATGTCCTCCTGCTCGAGAATCTCCGCTTCCATCCCGAAGAGGAGAAGAACGAAGAGTCCTTTGCAAAGGCCCTCGCCAAGCTCGCCGATGTGTATGTCAACGACGCTTTTGGCGCAGCGCACCGGGCGCACGCCTCTACGGCGGGCATCACCGCGTTCCTCCAGCCCGCCACGGCGGGATTCCTCATGAAGAAGGAGATCGAATATCTCAAAGGGGTCGTCGAAAATCCGATACGCCCCTTTGTCGCGATCCTGGGCGGCGCGAAGGTGTCGGGCAAGATCGGCGTGCTCGAGAACCTCGCGAGCAAGGTCGACAAGGTTATTGTCGGCGGCGGCATGGCCTATACCTTCATCAAGGCGATGGGCTACGAGATCGGCGACTCCCTGGTCGAGCCCGACATGTTCGATCTCGCCAAGAGTATCATCGAGAATTTGAGAAAAAATAACGTGAAATTCTACCTGCCGGTCGACAGCGTTATCGCCCAGAACATCGAGGCAGGGGCCGAGACCAAGATAGTGACGACGCAAGAGATCCCCCTTGGCTGGCGGGCCCTCGACATCGGTCCTGCATCGGTCAAGCTCTTTTCCGAGGCCCTCCAGGACGCCAAGACCATTATCTGGAACGGACCGATGGGCGTATTCGAGATCGACGCCTTCTCGCGCGGGACGTATGCCATCGCCCACTCGGTGGCCGATGCGTACGCGCTCACGATCGTCGGCGGGGGCGACACCGACTATGCGGTGCACAAGGCAGGGGTCAGTGACGCCATCACCTTCATCTCCACGGGCGGCGGCGCCTCGCTCCAGCTTTTGGAAGGCAAGGACCTCCCCGGCATTTCGGCATTGACGGATAAAAAGTAACAAGGAAACGTAGCAGGTAAAACCGGGGGGCTGCCGAAGATGCTCGGCAGCCCCCCGGTTCTGTTTTATGGAAAGGAACAGGAGATCGCGCTCCTGGGTAGTCTGTTGATAACGGCAACCCTCCGCAGCGCTCTGCGCCGCGGCGCCTTGCCATCCGCGCTCGTCGTGCTGGCGACGGGCTCTTTCCTTATTCGGTGTTCCTCATGAAGCTACCTGGAGCTCGACATCGTCACAGACCTTGTGCGGCAGCTTCTCATTCGAAAGAGAGATGATCCCCCGCTTCAACTCCACGATGGAGGGGGTTTTGCTCTCGAACTGCTGAATGAGATAATGAGCGGCTACTTCGGGCTTGATGACGTCCCCGCAGGTAAAGATGTCTACGGCAGCGTACGCGTATTCGGGCCAGGTATGGATGGAGAGGTGTGATTCGGCGATGACGACCATACCGCTGATCCCGAAGGGATTGAACTCGTGGAAGGATACATCGATGATTGTCGCTCTGGCCTCCTTCGCCGCGGAAACCAAAGCCTCTTTTACCATGCTCAGATTTTTGAGAATCTCAGGATTACAGTCCCTCAATTCCACCAAAAGATGGGTACCTAAAGCATTCAACCCTCTACCCCCTTCAGTTAAGAATCGAAGGAGCAACCGCTCCTTACAAGCCTTACATCTTACAGGAAATTATATTTCCTTGTCAAGGATTTTTGCAGCGGCTTACCGGGCCTGGAATCCCCTGCATCGCTCCTTACTTTCCCCTGCTTTCCTCTCCTTTCTCTGCCGGTCACGACCGGTTGATCGCCGGCGCCCAGGGCGGCCGAGTTATCTATATATTATACAATCGCTGCCCCCATTTCCACAAAAATTTAGCAGCAGCCATGCGGGGTTAGAAGAAGCTGAGCACACCAGGAACAGGAGGCGTCCGGAAGAAAGGCCGACGGGAAAAGGATGGTGGGCAGTGAGAGAATCGAACTCCCGACACGGGGCTTTTCAGGCCCCTGCTCTACCGACTGAGCTAACTGCCCGCAGCATTGCCGCAATCTTAAACATTAAACGTTTAGGGCACGAAAAGTCAAGATTTCCGGTCGCGCGACCTTGACCGGATAGCCGTATTCTCCCTATAATGCAGAGCTAAGGAGAAGGAAAAGCTGTGCGATACTACCCGGGCATCCTCGTTAAGAGCTTCATCGATTTCTTCCGTGACGGCGGCCTCATGCTGGCAGGCTCTCTCTCCTATTTCTCGATGATGGCGCTCGTCCCGTTCTGCCTCTTTCTCGTCACGATCTTCGGGTATGTGCTCGGCGAAAACGAGGTCATCCTGAAGTTCTTCTCCGGAAAACTCGTCGGCTTTTTCCCGGCAGTCACCCACAAGGTTACGGAAGAGCTCAGGAAGCTGATTTCGTACAAGGGGCTCGGCACCTTCTCCTTCGTGCTGTACGGGCTTCTTTCGTACCAGCTCTTCTCTTCGCTCGAGTCGGCCATCAATGCCATCTTCAAGATCAGGACCGGGCGGTCCTTTGCCGTTACGCTGATATTGTCGCTGCTCATTATCACGCTGATCATGATCTTTATTCTCGTCTCCTTCGGGGCGACCTCGGCCATATCGGTGCTGAAGGCGCTGCGGGAGCATTTCCCCGAGGCCCCTATCGGCCAGATCAACAGGATAAGCGGCTTTCTCATCAGGTTCGTCGTCCCCTTTGTCCTGATCTCGTTCATCCTCGCCACGCTCTACAAGCTGCTGCCGAGGAGGAGGGTGAGGGCTGCCCACGCGGTCGCGGGAGCCTTTATCACCGCCGTCTTCCTCGAGGCTGCCAAGCATCTCTTTGCCATTTACGTGGTCGAGGTCGCCAAGCTCGGCGCTGTTTACGGTCCCCTCTCGGCCTTCATCATCTTCCTGCTCTGGGTCTTTTATTCATCATGCATCTTCCTGATCGGCGCAGAGGTCGTGCATAACCTCGGGACACCCGGGAAAGCTCTTCCCGGGCGGCGGTAGTGCCCTCTCAACACCCGCTCTTCGTTTTGCTATACTGTTAATGAGGCCATCGTCTCATTACTCCATCGCTGCAGCAACGAAAGGATACTCTATGCAGTGGACCGATCTCAACGACCGCCGAAGGGAGGGACTATCATGAGCTGCCGGTCCGCATTCTTCGCATTCCTTGCTGTCCTCGCCATCGGTATCGTGCCATGCCCCGCATACAGCAGCGACTTCGACGGCCTCAAGAGGGTGCGGGCCGTATGGGATGTGACGGCGACCGAGAGCGAATCGTTCGAGAACAAGCTTGCGCTCATTCAGCACGCCGCTGAAGTGCTCCGCAAGAAAGGCATCACCCCGGTCTTTGTCGTTGCGCTCAACGGGCCTTCGGTAAAATTTGCAGCGAAACGCCTCTCCGGGACCCGCTTCGAGAAAGAGCGCATCGAGGAACGGGAGGATATACAGGAACGGCTCAAAGAGATGCACCGGGAAGGGATGAGGATCATCACCTGCAAGATCTCGATGGATCAGGGCAAGATATCCGGAGACAATCTCCTCCCCTTCGTCGCCGCGGGCGAAAACGTCCTGGCGACGATTGCCGCGCTCCAGAACAAAGGCTACGCATACCTTCCCGTGCGCGACAGCAGGTGAGGGGCAAGCTCTTGCCCGGCAGCCTCAGTGCTGATCTTCGGGCACATCAGGCGCGTAGTCGAACCGTTCCGCGGTAAAGGCCCGGATTGCGAAGAAGAGCAGCGAAAAGAGCCCCCACGCCAACCCGATGACCACCCCCGCGTCGATGATACCCCGCCAGGGCTGCGGCAGAAGGCGAACACACAAGATCAGGGCGACGATCGTGAAGGTTACCGAGAGGGAGGTGAGCCTTCTCCTCCGGGTAGCGTGGAAAAACCCCATGCAGAAGAGCGGCGCGAGAAGGAGGTGCAGGGCGCGGGGATGCTGCCGCAGATAGCGGGCGCGCGCGGCAACGCGCGGCGCGAACCGCTGCTGAAAGCCGCGGTACCCTTCTGCGTATGCCATGAAGAGAATGACCAGCAGGAGCGAGGCCCAGTGGGACGGAGAGAGCTCGTGAGCGAAGGCGGTCAGCGCAACAGCGCCGAGCCGGTACATGGCGCTCCCCAGAAGCAGCGCTACTCCCGCCACTCCCCAGAACGCACCGAGCGCTCCTACCATTGAGGGCGTATCGGAGGAGCGTGCCGGGAGGGCATACCCGCTCCCCGCATCCGCTGCCGCCGGAGGACATCAGTAGGTGGGCAGTCGCAGGCGGTACGCATAGGGAGGCGTGTAGTCGGTGAGCAGGGCGGGGTTCATCTCCCTGATCGTCTTGACGGTCGTGTCGTATTTCGCTGCCAACGTCTTCAGGCTGATGCTCTGGTCGGTCGTGATCTCGACGTAATCTTCATCGTGCATATCGTCGTTCGGCTGGAACCCGTAGCGCTCGGGGTCGCGGGCTATGGCCGCCACAGCAACGAAGGTGCCGATGTAGCGATTGAGGAAGTCGGGCAGATACTGCGCATTGCTCTTTTGGTAGTTCCTGACCTTCCCTTCGCCCGCGTTGTATGCAGCGAGAGCAAGGTCCCACTTGCCGAACAGCCGGTAGAGGTCCTTCAGATAGTGTGCCGCTGCGCGGGTAGATTTGACCGGGTCTTTCCGTTCGTCCACGTATGTATCGATTTTAAGGCCGTACTTCTGCGCAGTACCCCTCACGAACTGCCACAGGCCGACCGCATCGCCTGCGCCGACGGCAAAGGGGGAGAAGCCGCTCTCGATAAGGGGGAGATAGGCGATATCCGCAGGGATCCCTTTTTCATCGAGGATCGGGGTGATCAGGTCGATGTATTTGTAGGCAAGGGTAAGCTTCTTATCGAAGGCCTCGGGGACCTTCTTAGTGAAAAATTCGATCGTGCGGTCGTAATAGCCGCGAATCGACTCTTTCTTCTGTATGGTGTGGAGGTAGTCGGCAGCGGGCATCGTCGAGGGCGCCAGGAGCAGCGACAGCGTTGCGACTGACGACATACACCACTTTATCATTCCTTCACCTCGACGGAGCATAGTGAACGGCCAAAAGGGAAAAAGGGCTCTGATTGTTCTGGTTTTAACCATTATAGCATTTTCCCGGTCGTTTGTCAGACCCTCGGCGGCGGCGGGCGTGAGCAGAGCGAGTACGCACTCCGCATCACGGAGTAAGAGCGCTTACTGGTTCGCTGTCCGGATATCGGACTGGATATCGGGCAGCCCGGGTGCTCTCATCTTTCCTTTCTTCGTCACCTTGTTCAGATACATTCTCTTGTCGGCCTCTTTGAGAGCAGCGAGGTAGTCGCCGTCTTTGCCGCAGGTGGCGCACCCGATACTCAGGGAGAGCTCGACCCCGTACTTTTGTGCATTCTTCCGGTTCCACGCGGCGACTGCACTGCCGATCTGTTCGTCGACCGTGTTGCGTACGGCGGTGTCGGCCGTCGACATCATGACGAGAAACTCGTCGCCGCCGAACCTGAAGACGACATCCGACTTGCGGACAGCGCTCTTTATCAGGGCGGCGGTCTCGACCAGGATCTCGTCGCCCATGAGGTGGCCGAGTGTGTCGTTGATCTCTTTAAAACAATCGATGTCGACGATGGCGAAGGAGAGCACCTCGGGTCTCCTGCCCAGGCTCACGATCTCGCGACCTATGATCTCGTTGAAAAAGTGCCTGTTGTAGAGCCCGGTGAGCTGGTCCCTGATCGCGAGGTCCCGGAACCTGCTTGCCCGCTGCTGGAGATGGTAGATGAGGATGCTGATATTTTCGTAGAGGGCGAGGAGCGGGTCTTTCGCGACCTTCTGGAAAACAGGACAGGCAGAGCAGGTCTGGTATTTTTTCGAGTAATCGCCGAGGGGTTCATCGGCGCACAGGGTGCCCGTTACAAGCCAGCAGCGATAGTCTTTGCTGCGGTACGCCGGGCACTTTTCCTTGTCGCACTGCTTCACCTCCCGGCAGCGGAGAAGCCGGAAATCGTTATGGAGGGTGCTCCACTCTTTTCCCTCCGAGCCGTGCTCGAGGGAGTTCTTGAGGAACTCCTCCATATCCCTGTTGAGCCTGTTCAGGAAGTAGAGGATTTCGTTCTCGGGCAGTCTGATTTCCATGTAAGCGGCAAGTTCCTCTTCTGGGTAATGATGCGAAGTGGTTATGGATTATTACTTAGAAGCGGGCCGGCTTGTCAAGCGAAAAGCAAGAGGACCTGACAGCTCTCGATTTAACATTCTCGAGGCTTGAGGATGCGGCGACCGCACGCATGCGTGCGGCTGTTTTTTGCGGGTCGGGTAGTTTTGTGGTACTATGTAGAAAATCACGGAGGTGAACGGATGCGAAAGGGAGTGCTTGCACTGATGCTCGTAATGCTGCTGTACCCGACGGCCTCGACATACGGGTTTGCCACCATGGGCCAGGACTGCTCGAAATGCCATACTTTGAAGAAAGAGGAGGCCGAGGCGCTGATCAAGGAGATTATCCCGAACCCTTCGGTGACGGCGATCAACCAGAGCGCGGCGCCGGCGGTCTGGGAGGTGGCGGTCGAGGCAGGGGGCCAGAAGGGGATTATCTACATCGACTATTCGAAGAAGCACCTCTTCCTTGGCTCGCTCATCGATATAAAGGAGAAGCGGAACATCACCCAGGAGCGCTTCGCCGAGCTCAGCAAAGTGGATGTCGCCTCGATTCCGCTCAAGGATGCGCTCGTCATGGGCAATAAGGATGCGAAGCACAAGGTCATTGTCTTCACCGACCCCGATTGACCCTACTGCCTGAAACTTCATCAGGAGATGAAGAAAGTGATCGCCGAGAGGAACGATATCGCCTTTTACATGAAGCTCTACCCCCTGCCCATGCACAAGGACGCCTACGGCAAGTCCAAGACGATCGTCTGCGAGAAGTCGCTGGAGCTCCTCGAGGACGCCTATAACCAGAAGCCGGTCCCGCCCGCCACATGCGAGACCACGGCTGTCGATGAAACGATACAGCTTGCCAGAAAGCTCGGCATTAATGGTACGCCTGCGATGGTACTGCCGAACGGGGTGCTCGTCTCGGGCTATAAGGACGCAGCGACAATTAAGGATATGGTGGATAAAGCGAAGTAGCGGGGCTCACGAAGACGGGAGCGGTGCATTGCCGCTCCCGTCTTCATTTTCACGGGATGTTGCCGGCGGTGTCCCTGTTTGCAGGCGTTATCTTTTCCCTGTAGCTCATGCAACCAGCACCCGAGGCGTGATACACATCCCGTGACGGCAGGCTCCTGGATTTGAAGCCCATGGCTTTGCAGCCGTAGGGAAAGTGCTTGTCCCAGGTAATGGAGAAGTGCCTGCATCTGAAGCAATCTATGAGCGGCCGGTCCATAGCGCACGTTACCGCAGATTGTCAGTCGCCATTCCGCGTTACCCTGTACTTCTTCAGGAGGGAGTGGAAATTGGTGCGCTGCATGCCGACTTCACGGGCTGCCTTCGATATATTCCAGCTGTTGCGCTGCAGGGCCGAGACGAGGAAGTTCTTTTCGATCTCCTCGATGGACTTGAGCCGTAAGTCCTTCTTCAGCTTCTTGAGCTCCTCCATCGTACGCGGGGCCTCCTGTCCGGCCTCGAGCGGGACGATGATATGCTCGGGCTTCAGCGACCGTCCATTGCATACGATGACCGCCCGGTGGATGACGTTCTCGAGTTCGCGTATATTGCCGGGCCAGTCATAGGTTATGAGCTGCCGCATCGCTTCGGTGGCGATGTGGGGAATATCCCTTCCGACCTCCTTGCCGTACTTGTGGAGGAAATGGTAGGCGAGCGCGGGGATGTCCTCCTTCCTGCTCCGGAGCGGGGGCAGGTGGACCGGAAAGACGTTGAGCCGGTAAAAGAAATCCTCTCTGAAGGCGCCCGCTTTGACCATGGCCGACAGGTCCCTGTTCGTCGCTGCGATAAAACGGACATCGACCTTCAGCATCCTCTTGCCGCCCACTGCCCTGAGCTCTTTCTCCTGCAGGACCCGCAGCAGCTTCGCCTGCATGGCGAGAGGGAGATTGCTGATCTCGTCGAGGAAGAGCGTGCCGCCGTTTGCGGTCTCGAGGAGCCCCTTCTCGGTGGTGACCGCACCGGTATAGGACCCCTTGGCATGACCGAAGAGCTCCGACTCCATGAGGTTTTCCGGAAGGGTGCCGCAGTCGACGACGATGAAGGGCTGTTCTCTCCGGGCGCTGTTGTAGTGAATCGCCCGGGCGATGAGCTCCTTGCCGGTGCCGCTCTCGCCGCAGATCAGGACCGTGCTGCCCAGGGGGGCGACCGTGGCGACGAGCTTGAAGATCTTCTGCATCTCCCTCGAAACACCGATGATGTTGTCGAGGCTGTAGAGGGCGTTTATCTCTTTCTTGAGCTTGACGTTCTCGATATAAAGGCGCTTCTTCTCGAGGCAGCGCGAGACGGCGTTGAGCAGCACCTCGGGGGTGAAGGGCTTTTCTATGAAGTCGTAAGCGTCGTATTTCAGCGCCTCGATGGCCGTCTTCACCGTCCCGTACCCGGTAATGACAATAACCTCGGTATCGGGCCACTCCTCCTTGATCCGCCTGAGGAGGTCGATGCCGGTCATGTCGGGCATCATGAGGTCGGTGAGGACCAGGTCGAACGGCGCGCTCTTGAGCTTCTTCAGCGCCGATCCCCCGTCGGCGGCGGTGTCGAGCGTATACTCCTCCGGCGAGAGGATGGAGACGCAGCTCTTCCTGACGATCTCCTCGTCATCGACGACGAGTATGCGCGGGGTCATGACGGTCAATCCTCGAGCACCTCTCTTATCCGCGCCATGAGCATATCGGGAGTAAAGGGCTTCTCGAGATAGTGTTCCGCGCCCGACGCGAGCGAGAGCACGACATGCTCGATCGTATCGTATCCGGACATGATCATGACGTTCTGTCCGGGGTGCTCCCTCTTGATGTCCCGGAGCATCTCGATGCCGTCGATGCCCGGCATCTTCAGGTCGATGAGCAGGAGGTCATAGGTGTTCTTGCCGAGGAGCTCGAACCCCTCCCGGCCCGAGGTGGCGATGTCCACCGTGTACCCCTCCGGCTCGAGCGCTCTCTTGCAGCTCTTCCTGACGATCTCTTCATCATCGATAACGAGGATCCTCTTCGGCGTGGTCATGCTACTCTCCCTTCAGCGATACATTGATGCTGTTCCTTATTAATTGTAAAACATCGGGCAGGGTTAAGGGTATACCGTCGAGCAGCGCGGCAAAGGCCCTGCTGTCGAAGGTGAAGGTGCCGGTCTCCCCCGACGTCTCCCTCTGATACGTAAAGACGAAGTGCAGCTCCGGATGGCTGCCGACGAGCGCCATCATGGTGGCGCCCATATCCCCGAGCGGCTTCCGGTCGATATGGTCGCGCTGGAACGACGCCGTGATCACGGTGCCCCGCCCCGGCGCCGAATCTGCCGAGAAGGCGCCGCTGCACTCTTCCGCTGCCTGGGCGAGCAGCGGGATGCCGAGGCCGAACCTCCTGACGCTCTTTGTGGTGAAGAAGGGGTCCCTGATCTTCATGAGCGTCTCCTCGTCCATACCCCTCCCGTCGTCCCTGATCTCGAGCGTCAGCCTGTTGGCGCTCTCGCTCTCGATGATGCGTATCTCTATCCTGCCGGCGCCGGCATCGATGGAGTTCTCGCTGATGTCGAGAATGTGCAGTGAGAGGTCTTCCATTACTCAGTATTCCATTCCAGCTCCCGTTCGCCTTTCAATGCCGATGCCATCTCCTCGAACGAGGCCTCCCTCAGGAGAAAGGAGGTGGTCCTCCTGCCTATTTCATCGAGGTGATGGGCGTCGGAAGAGGTGATCCAGGGCAGCGACCGATACTCGCCGAAGAGCGAAAGGGCCATCGTCTTCCCGGTGTTGTACGAGATCTCGAGGGCGTCGAAGCCGAGGTCAGGGGGGATGAACCCGAGCTGTGATATGACGCTGAAGTACTCGCGATCGATATGGCTCGCAACCGCGAGGCCCCCGAGCGAATGGACGGTATCGACGAGCGCTTTGAGCGGCAGGTCCGCTGCGGCAAAGAAGAGCCGCTTGTTGAACTCCAGGATCTCGTCCTGCTCGTTCACGACGAGCTGGTAGCCGAAGGCCCGTTCATCATTGCTCCCCTCCGGCAGCGCCCGGTAGACCACCGCCTGCATGGCCAGGGCCTGTTCGGTCGTGCCGAAGAGCGCGAGCAGGTGCGCCTCCTCGGAGGAGGTAAGCTCCAGCGCAGGCAGTACGGTTATCCCCCTCTCCCTGCCGAGCGCGACGGCGACAGCGGTGTTCTCCGCCGAGTTGTGGTCGGCTATGGCGATGATCTCGACCCCTTTTCTCTCCGCCTGCTCGATAATGCGGCGGGGGGTCATGTCGAGCTCGGCGCAGGGCGAGAGGCAGGTATGGATATGGAGGTCAGCGAGGAAGCGCTTCATGAGGGGGTCATCCCCGGCAGGGGCTGTGCCGTTCGCGCATCGGGAGGCTACCCCGGGGCGGGATGCTGATCGTTCTGGAACAGATTGTAGAGGCGTCCCGCTATCGTAAAGGTCGTATGCGGTGTGGTCACGATCGCTACGTTTTCCGCTGCCGCCTTCCGCATGGTTTCGGGGTCGGGCCGGCGGCCGTTGGGAATGAGGATCGCGGAAATGCCCTTTATCACGGCGACCGCCACGGTATTGGGGTGGGTCTGGAGCGTGATCCATATCTCGCCGTCCCTGCCGTGCGCCATAACATCGGAAAGGAGGTCGCTGATGTAGCACCCGCTCACCGGCCTGTGCTGTGCGCCTTCCACTGCAATGCCGAGTCCCATCTGATCGGTGATATCCCGTACGGTCAACATGGACGATCCTTTATGTGGATGGTTATTTCGAGCGTCGTCCCCTCGCCGACAACGGAGTCGATCGAGAAGAGGTCCGCATTCTTCTTGATGTTCGGCAGTCCCATGCCCGCTCCCCAGCCCATTTCCCTCACCCAGTCGGGCGCCGTCGAGTACCCTTCCTGCATCGCCAGCTCGATGTCCTCGATGCCGGGCCCCATATCGGTGACCGTCACCTTCACCGCTTCAGATGTTATGGTGTAGTGCATGGTCCCGGCAACGGCATGGATAATGACATTCATCTCCGCCTCGAAGGCGGCTATGGCCACCCGCCGCTCCACCTCCTGCGAGACGCCGCGCTTCGCAAGAATCGCCTTGAGCTCGCTCGAAGCAGCGCCGGCATTGGTGAAGTCGCCGCCCATCAGCTGAAAGCATCCCTCTATCGGCTCGGCAGCGGACACGCCTACTCCCTGGAGCTCCTCAACCCCTGCTCATACAGTATCCCGCAGACCGTGAACATCGGCAGGCGGGTCGAGATGATGGTAATGTCCTTCGCCCTCGCCAGTTCGGCCATCTCCCTGTCGATCCTCTTGTCCTGGGTGACCAGGACCGCGGGGATGTCGGCGATCTCGGCGCTCCTGATCACCTGCGACTGGTTCAGCCCGGTGATGAGCAGCGACCCTCGTATCGCGTAATGCAGCACGTCGCTCATGAGATCGGTGCTGTAGACAGAGGTGACCGAGACCCCCGAGCCCGGGCTGCTCCTGCCGCTGACCACGATCTTCCCCTCGACCAGCTCGACGATTCGTTGCAATTCCATGCGGTGCTCTACGCCTCGGGCTCCGCAGCGACCGGTTCCGCCACGGGGAAGCGGATAAAGAAGCTCGAGCCCTGCCCCGGCGTGCTCCTTACCAAGATATTGCCGCCGTGCTTCTTGATAATGCCGTAGCTCACCGCAAGGCCGAGCCCGGTGCCCTTGCCCGTAGGTTTGGTGGTGAAGAACGGCTCGAAAATCCTGCCCTGTATCTCTTCGGGAATCCCGTGCCCCGAATCGGTGAACTCCATTTCTATAAACCTGGTCCCTTCGTGCTCGACCAGCCGCGTCCCTATGGTGATCCTCCCCCTTTTGTCCATGGCGTCGGCGGCATTGATGAGGAGGTTCAGGAAGACCTGCTGGATCTGGTTCGGGTCGACCGTGATCTCCGGGATCTCCTGCGCAAACCGTATGTCGAACTCGATGTTGTAGAATTTCGCCTGGTTCCGCACCATCGCGAGCGTATTCTCGACGAGGGTGTTCAGGTTGACCGGCGCCTTTTCAGAGGCGGTCTTGCGGGAGAAGCCGAGGAGGCCCTTGATGATCTTCGAACAGCGCTCGGCCTGGTCGATGATGATATTCAGGTCCTCGATGTCCTGCTGCTTCTCGGGCGGGGTGCGCTTGAGCATCAGGTGGGAAAAGGTGACGATGCCGGTGAGCGGACTGTTGATCTCGTGCGCCACGCCGGCAGCCATGCGGCCCAGGGAGGCGAGCTTCTCCGCATTGATGAGCTGCTCCTGCGCCTTGTAGATCTCCTCCGTCTTCTTCTGGACCTCTTCCTCGAGCCGCTTGGTCCAGTCTTCCATCTTGCTCCGGTATTCCTTCAGCTCCTCGGCCATGGAATCGAAGGAGCGGGCCAGCATCCCTATTTCGTCCTTGGTGGTAAGATTGATCCGGAAGTCCATGTCGCCCTTCCCGAGCCGGTCCATACCGTCCACGAGATAGGAGATGGGCTTGGTGACGAAGTTGTAGAGGATAAGACAGAGGACGAAGGAGACGATGATGACAAAGGGGCCGCCGTAAAGGAGGACCTCGAAGAGGCTGACACCCGGATACTGCCGGTTGAACGTATAAGCGAAGAGCAGGCCCATGATGACCATCAGGCTGCCTATGGAGAAGATGAGCTTCCCGGCGAGGGACTCCAATGACCGCTTATGATTAAACATCATTTAATAATACCTCACGGTCTGTTCGGCTGTCCATAGAGGAGCAGGCGCCACGGCGTGCTTTGAAAAACAAGGGAATCCGCGCTGTTCCCGGGCCTTGGCCCCGCCTTCCAGCACGAGGAAGGCTTGACGGGAGCTCCTGAGAGCTCTTAAGCTAAATACACCGTACCGCAGTACCGCGCTCTGCCTGCGCCCCGTCTCGTGCAGCGTGGCGCACCAGCGGAATGGCGGAATGACGGCACGGGGTGCTATATGAGAAAAGACGAGCCCTTCAGCTCACTGACCGGCAAGCTCCTCATCGCCATCGGGACTCTCGTCCTCGTGGTGAGCAGCGTCTTCTGGTTTTTCCTGATCAAGTACCAGGAGAAAGAGCTGCTGAAGAGCTTTGTACGGTACGGCACGTCCTTTACGGATAACGTGAAGAAGAGCACCCGCTACGGGATGCTCACCTCCGAGAGCCTTATCATCCAGCAGACCATCGAGGCGGTCGCGTCCACCGAGGGAGTGATGAGGGTGCGGATCTACAACTGCACCGGCCGCATTGCGCACTCCTCTCTCAAGGAAGAGAGGGGGGCGACGCTCCCCCTTACCGCGCCGGCCTGCGCCGCCTGCCATGCCGGGCAGAGGCCTGCCGCGGCCCAGAAGTGGTTCATCAGCAAGGGTGACGGGGGATTCAGGGTGCTCAACGTGGTGCAGCCCGTCTATAACGAGCCTGCCTGCTACGTCTCTTCCTGCCATGTGCATCCCCGGAACAAGAGGGTTCTCGGCTTCGTCGAGGCCAATTTTTCGCTCGAGCTCATGGATATGGCGATCGAACAGCAGAGCTTCGCTATTTCGGCGTACGTCCTGGTCTTTCTCGGGGTGCTCTCGGTGGTGCTCTGCACGATCCTCTGGAAGCTCGTCTCGACGCCCGTGCATATGCTCGCCGAGGGCATGAGAAAGGTTGCGGCCGGCGACCTCGACCACAAGGTCATAATCAATACGAAAGACGAGATGGGGGAGCTCGCGCAATCGTTCAATGCCATGACCGAGGACCTCTCCCGTGCCAAGGGGGAGCTTCTCGATTGGGGCCGCATGCTCGAAAGGAGGGTGGCGGAGAAGACGGATATGATCAAGCGGACGCAGGCCCATTTGATCCAATCCGAAAAGCTCGCCTCCCTCGGCAGGCTCGCTGCCGGGGTAGCGCATGAGATCAACAACCCGCTCACCGGCATCGTCACCTTCGGCCATCTGCTCTACCGGAAATTCCCGGAGGGGAGCGAAGAGAAAGAGGATGTGAAGCTCATCATCGAGCAGGCGGAGCGCTGCTCCAATATCATCAAGGGCCTCCTCGGCTTTGCGCGCGGCGCTTCCCCTGAAAAGACCGATGCGGATATCAATGTCCTGCTCAAGGGCTCGCTCGACATCATCGGCCACAAGGCCGATTTCTTCAATATAAAAATAGTGGTAGACCTCGCCGATAAGCTCCCGCCGGTCAAGGCAGGCGGCGCGCAGCTGCAGCAGGTCTTCCTGAACATGGTCCTGAATGCCGCCGATGCCATGGCAGGAGAGGGGACGCTCCGGATCGCGACGCGGAGGACAGCTGAGGGAGACCAGGAGTGGGTCGAGATCGATTTTGCCGATTCAGGGCACGGCATCTCCGAAGAGGACCTCCCGAAGATATTCGAGCCCTTCTTCACCACCAAGCCGGTCGGCAAGGGCACCGGTCTCGGTCTCGCAATCAGCTATGGCATAATAGAGGACCACGGTGGTAATATTAAAGTAAAAAGCGAGGTGGGGAAGGGAACGACGTTCACCATACGGCTCCCGATCAGCCCTGAACATGATGCCCAAAGGTAAAATTCTTGTCGTCGATGATGAAGAAATAGTCCGTATAAGCTGCAACCGTCTCCTTACGCCGGAAGGCTATGACGTCAAGACCGTAAAGAGCGCTACCGATGCATTTGCGCTGCTCAAAGCGGAGCCCTTCGACCTCGTCCTTACCGACCTGAAGATGCCCGATATCGACGGCATCGAAGTGCTCAGGAGGGTCAAGGAAGAGTGGCCGCATATCGAGGTGGTCATGATTACCGGATACCAGACGATCACCTCTGCCGTGCAGGCGATCAAGCTCGGCGCCTTCGATTACCTCGAGAAGCCGTTCACCCCCGACAGCATACTGGCGACGGTAGAGAACGCCCTTAAACAGAAGCGGGAGGACGGGCCTCCTCTCTAGGCGCTGCCCTGCTCCCGGCCGCTCAAAAAAAGGGCCGCCTTTCTATGAAGGCGGCCCTTTGCTGCTTTATAGATGCCCTCGTATTACGAGGATGCCGTCTTGCTCAGGAGCTGCTTTATGGTAGCTTTCAGCTGGGTGAGGTCCGACGACTTCACGACATAGGCGTCCGAAACCCATACCGAAAAGTCGTCGCGGTAATCGTACGCCGTAAGCATGATGATCGGCACGGTGGAGCGCCGTTCCTTCATCTGCCGCAGCACCTGGATGCCGTCCATGTCGGGCATGAGGATGTCGAGGGTAACGATGTCCGGGTTCTCCCGCTCGAAGACCTCCAGCGCCTCTCTCCCCGAATTGGCGGTGACGACGTCGTACCCCTCGTCTTCGAGCTCCGCCTGGTAGAGCTTCAATATATTCTTCTCATCATCGACAACGAGTATCTTCATATCACGCCTCCTCTGAAGGTATGTAAATTTTGAATTTCGTGCCGCCGCCCCAGGTGCTCGCAACCTCAATTCTCCCGCCGTGCTCCTCGACAATTCTCTTGGTGATCGAGAGCCCGAGGCCGGTGCCGGTGGGCCGGGTGGTGAAGAAGGGATCGAAAATGCGCCCTACGTCTTCCTCCCGGATGCCGCACCCGTTGTCCGCGATCTCGATAACCACCTCGCTCCTTTCGGTCGAATGCCCCGGCAGGTCGGGTGGCACCGGCAGTGCTGCGGTATAGGCGCGCACCGTGATCATGCCGGTATCGGTCGCCTGGTTCGCATTGGTGACGAGATTGAGGAGCACCTCTTTCAGACGGTCATAATCGGCATTGACAGGGACGGCGGCGGGCATATTTTTTATCAGGGTGTTGCCCCGTTCGTGCGCTGCGGGTTCGAGCAGGTTCAGAATGCCGTCGATCAGCTCGCCCAAGTCAAAGGCGCCCTTCTTTATCTTCGAGCTTTTGACAAAGCTGAGCGTATCGTTCAGGATTCCCTCGAGGCGGCTCACTTCATCAACGATGATCCTGGCGTACTCTTTGAGGTCGGTGTCGAGGCGTTTTTCGAGCCGTCGCGCGAACCCGCCGATCGAGAGCAGCGGGTTGCGGATCTCGTGCGCCACCTTGGCCGCCATCTCGCCGAGTGCGGCCATGCGGTCCGCGATCGCGACCTTCTCGCGCAGCTTCTTGATCTCGGTGACATCCCTGGCGATATGCACGGTGCCGAGGAGCTCCCCGGCCTTGTCGAAGATGGGAGAGCTCGAGACGAGAAAGGTCCCGCCGAGCACCGGGTCCTCGATCTCCTCGACAGAGGGCTGCTTGGTCGTGATCGTCTTGTGGTGGGGGCACTTCTTCCAGGGTCCCGGTGTACCATGAAAGAGCTCATAGCACTTCTTTCCGACGATCGTGTCCGCGGGCTTGCCGAGCTTCGCCACCACCGCCTTGTTCACTTTCTTGATCGTATAATCGCTGCTGTTGAAGTAGAGGAGGTCCGAAATGGATTCGAAGATATTCTCGAGCTCCTGCTCCGCCTGGGCCACGTGCTCGAAGAGACGGGCGTTCTCGATGGCGGAGGCCATCTGGTCGGTAAATCCCCGCAGGAACTCCATATCGTGTTCGGTAATAGGCCGTCCGGTATAGATGTTATCGACCCAGAGCACGCCGATGACCCGGTCCCTCGATATCAGCGGGAGCACCGCGTACGCAATCGTGCCGAGCTGTTGAATGAGCACGGGATCGGAGAGCGGCTCGGCATGGACATCGGTGACGTTGAAGGCCCGCTTCTCCTTCACCGCCTTGGTAAGGATCGTAGCGGAGTCGAGGGAGACGGCCACCCCGCAGCAGAGCCGGTCCATGAAGGAGTCCTTTCTCAGGGGGCCCATCTCGATCTCCTCCATGATCGAGTGGAGGCTCTTCTGCTCCATGGTCAGGCGCGACCATATCTCCCACGCCTCTTCGTGGCTCGCCGGGCCCACGCCCATGGCGCCCTTCAGGATATTCCCTTCATCGTTCACGAGAAAGAGCATGGCGCGGTTGAACCCCAGCCCGTCTCCCATGGTGACGGCGGTGAGCACCATCCTGAGCAGCTTGTCGAGCTCCAGGGTGCCGCGCATGGCCGAGCTTATGAGGAAGAGCTTGGAGAGCACCGCGTTCTTGTTCAGCAGGTCTTTCTCTATCCGCTTCCGCTCCGTGATATCCCGGGCGATGCCGCTGATGCCGATGATGGTGCCCGAAGCGTCCTTGATCTGCGAGAGGGTGAGGTTGACATCGATCAGGCGGCCGTCCTTTGTCTTCCGCACGGTCTCGATATCTTTTATCGTTTCGCCCCGCTTAACGCGTTCATTGTAGCTCTTTTCGACCTCCACGAGGAAATCGGGCACAAAGGGGAGGAACTTCCCGAGCGCCTCCTGCCGGGTGAACCCGTAGATCCTCTCGGCGCCGAGGTTCCAGGAGGTGATGACGCCGTCGAGCGTGGTCGTCACGATCGCATCGGCGGTATTGTCGATGAATCCCTGGAGGTAGTCGCGCAGCTCCTCGCCCCGCTTCTTCGCCTCGATCGCCTCCCGCTCCTGCCGCACCGCCTTCTCGTAGAGGATCGATTTATCGATGACGATCGCCGCTATCGAAGCGAACCCTTCGAGGGTGATCATGTCTTCTTCGGTAAACGGGACGATCAGCTCGCTGCCGTCGCCCGAGGCCGCCTTCTTGTCATACAGACCGAAGGTGCCGATGATCTGCTCCCCGATCTTCAGGGGGGTGCAGAGGGCCGATTTTATCTGCATATGCTGCGACAGGGCGCCGAAATCCGCCGAGGCGTCGGCGAGGAGCGTCTTCCCCTCGGCCGCGACCTTTCCGGCGAGACCTTCGCCCATGCCGAGGGTTATGGAGTTCATGATCTCCTCGGGAAAGCCGTAGTATGCCTTGACCCTGAGCATGCCCTCCTCGATGAGGCGGATGATACAGCCCTGCGCATTGAAGAGATGCGTCGTCTCCACCGTGATCCTCTTCAGCAATTCGTCGAAGTCGCGGATCGAGAGGATCGCCTTCGTCAGCTCATAGATGACGGTGATGCGGCTGAGCTGCTCGCGCGTGGTTTTATACAGATCGACATTTCTTTCGAGCGCGGTCTCGAGCTGGTGCAGCATATCGCTGTTGCTCTCGCCGAGGGCTGCGAGCTGTTCGTCCTGTCTTCTCATGTTCTCCATAGCACCTGCCGGGTAAGACTGCAACGGTTTATCTGCACGTGGTTACGACACGGCTACCGGGCGGCAAGGCCGCGGCGGTACAAGGCCACGTACTGTTCCGCCGACCGCTTCCACGAAAAATCCCTGCTCATCGCCTTTATTATAACCCTCTGCCAGGTTCTTTTGCTGGCGAAGGCATTCAGCGCTCTCCTCAGACATCCCAGGAACGACTCCACGGTGTACTCTTCGAAAAGAAAGCCCGTCTCTCCGTCCTCGACCGTATCGGTAATGCCGCCGGTCTTCCGCGCCGCCGGGATGGTCCCGTACCGCATGGCGATCATCTGGCCGAGCCCGCAGGGCTCGTACTGCGACGGCATCAGGAAGATGTCCGACCCCGCATAGGCCATATGCGCGAAAGCCTCGTCGAAACGGGAATAAACGTAGAGGCGGCCCGCGAACCGCCCGGCGAGGGAGTCGAAGAGGGCATGGTACGGCGCATCCCCCTTGCCGATGACAAGGAGGTTCGCCCCCTCGTCGATCAGGGACGGCGTCGCTTCGGCAATCAGATCGACCCCCTTCTGCGCCGACAGCCTTCCGATGAAGCAGACGAGCGGAGCGCGGCTGTCCTTCAGGGAGCAGCGCTCCGCTAGGGCGCTCTTGCAGGCCCTCTTGCCCGAGAGGTCTTCTGCAGTATACTGCCGGGGGAGAAAGGGATCGCGGGACGGGTCCCACTCGCTGTAATCGATGCCGTTGATGATGCCTGCAAGGACATCGGCCCGCTTGGCCAGTATCCCGTCGAGCCCGAAGCCCATCGCGGGGGTGAGGATCTCCTGTGCATAGGTCGTGCTCACGGTAGTAATCATATCGGCGCCGACGATCCCCGCCTTGAGAAAGTTCACCTTCCCGTAGAATTCGATCCCGTCGGGATGGAACAGGTCCGTGCCGAGCCCGGTGATCGAGAGCGTCTGGGGCGGAAAGAGCCCCTGGTAGCCGAGATTATGGATGGTGATCAGCGAGACGGCCCCCCGCAGCACGGGGTCTCCCGGGTAGAGCCGCTTGAGGTAGAGCGGAATGAGCCCTGTCTGCCAGTCGTTGCAATGCACGACATCGACGGCGATGCGGAAGGCCCGGCAGATCTCAAGAACGCTCCGCGAAAAGAAGATGAAGCGCTGATCGTTGTCGGGATAATCGCCGGCCGGTGTCCCGTACAGCTCGTCCCGTTCGAAAAAGTCGTCATTGCCGACGAAGAAGACCCCGCCGGCAGCCGTACTGCGGTCCGCGCCTCGCCTCTGGCTTCCCGTCCCCTGGTCCTTCAGCATGAAGACCGAGCAGGTCCGTGACGCTTTGCCCAGGGGGATCGAGAGCCTGATCCCCGTATCCCGTATCCCGTCCCCGAACTGTTCTTTTGTTCTCTTGTAAAGGGGAACAAAGAGCCAGGTCTCGATACCCAGGGAGCGGTACTCTTTGAAGAGCGTCCCCGCAACGTCGGCGAGCCCCCCTGTCTTCGAGAAGGGGACCGCCTCGGATGCGACTATAGCGATTCTCATAGTTTGGCGTCTCGCATGAACTTCGTCGCCTCTTCCGGGGGGGTCGGATTGATGTAAAAGCCCGAGCCCCACTCGAAGCCCGCGGTCTTGGTGAGCTTCGGGACGATCTCGAGGTGCCAGTGGTAGTAGTCGTTCACCTCCTCCTTGAACGGCGAGGTATGGATGATGAAGTTATAGGGAGGCGAGTCGAGCACCCGGTCGAGCTGCTTCAGCACCCGCTGGAGTATCTCGGCGAAGCTGGCGAAGCTCTTTTCAGGGGGGGAGAAGTTCGACTCGTGGTTTTTCGGGAGTATCCAGGTCTCGAAGGGCTCCCGCGGGGCAAAGGGCGAGATCGCTACGTACCGGTCGTTTTCATAGACCACCCGCTTGTCGGAACCGAGCTCCTGGCTGACGATATCGCAGAAGATGCAGCGCTCCTTCGCTTCGTAATACTTCTTTGCCGAATCCATCTCTTCCCGCACGCTCTTCGGTATGATGGGCAGCGCGATGAGCTGGCTGTGGGTATGCTCGAGCGAGGCTCCGGCGATCTCTCCCTCGTTCTTGAAGATCAGCACGTATTTCAGACGGTTGTCCTTCTTCAGGTCTGTCAGCCGGAAGTAGTATGCCCAGAGCACATCCTCGGCCGCCCGCTGCGGCATGGTGGCGAGCGAGAGCTGGTGCTCGGGGGTCTCGATGATGACCTCATGGGCGCCGACGCCGTTCATCCTGTCGAAGACGCCCTCGCCCCGCTTGTTGAGGTCGCCGTGGATCTGCAGGGCGGGGAATTTATTGGGGACGACCCTCAATGTCCAGCCGGGGGAGTTGGGCGGCGTGCTCGCGGGGCGGAAGGCCATTATCTCCGGCGGGGTCGTGTGCTCGTTTCCCGGGCAGAAAGGGCAGAACCCTCCCGCCCTCCGCTTCTGGGAGGGGGACACAAAATCCGACGGCCTCTTCCCCCTCTCGATAGAAATAATTACCCACCTGCCGGAGATTGGGTCCTTTCTCAGTTCGGGCATAAATCCTCCTCAGTCAAAGTATGCGTAGTGAACGGCACGGGGTGAACAGCGAGATGTAGGATAAGGTGCAATCGTAATATGTTCCCTCTCTGCTGAATGGTATAATTATATCACTATGAAGCCAACTTTTCATGCCGCCCCGGTCAACGGCCCCTTCGAAGATCCCTGTATTTTCATCAGGATTTTGAGAGAGGCCCGGGCCCTCCTCTTCGACCTGGGTTATATCGGCAGGCTCAGCGCGTCGAGTGTCCTGAAGGTATCCGATGTCTTCATCACCCATACGCATATCGATCACTTTTTCGGCTTTGATATGCTGCTGAGGAACAGCCTGAGGAGAGAGGCGCCCCTCCGCATCTTCGGCCCCGAGCATATTATACGGTGTGTCGAGGGCAAGCTCAACGGGTATATCTGGAACCTCATCCGGGATTACCCGCTCAGGATCGAGGTCTTCGAGGTGAGGGGTGATACCCTGCACCATGCGAGCTTTCATGCCGGGAACAGCTTCAGGAGGGTCGATAACGGCGCCGCTGCGTTCAGCGGGACGCTCCTGGAAGACCCCCTGTTCACCATCAAGGCTACGACACTTACCCACGATATACCGGTAATGGCCTATTCGCTGGAAGAGGAGCTCCATATCAATATCAATAAGGCGAAGCTGCAGGAACGGCGCCTTCCGGTGGGTCCCTGGCTCGCCGATTTCAAGAGAGCGCTCCGTGAAGGCGCTCCCGGCGACAGGGTATTCGATACAGGAGCGGGCCGGCATGCGCTCGATGAGCTGCGCGACATCGCGATGGTCACCCGGGGGCAGAAGGTCTCCTATGTAACTGATGTGTCGCCGACAGAGGAGAATATCGCACGGGCCGTCTCTTTTGTCCGGGGCGCTGACCTGCTCTTCTGCGAGGCATATTTCATGGAGCGGGACAGGGACCGGGCCTGTGAGCGGCATCATCTCACCGCTGCGCTTGCAGGCCGGATCGCCAGGGCCGCAGCAGTGGGGAGCCTCGAGGTCATGCATATCTCGCCGAAGTACCGGGACGAGGTAGAGCCCCTCTACCGGGAGGCGATGGATGCGTTCAGAGGCGTATCTTCCGGCTCCTGATGCCCGGCTTCTGACGGGAGCGGCGCTTTTTTCGGCTACTCAGAAAGGGTAAATTGGTGTAATATTTATCTTACATGAGCACGCAGCCCCTGATACTCGTTACGAATGACGACGGCGTACACGCGCCCGGCATCATCGCCCTCTTCAAGGCGATGAAGGAGCTCGGCGATGCCTATATCGTTGCCCCCGATCGCGAGCGGAGCGCCGTAGGCCATGCGCTTACGCTCCACCGGCCCCTCAAGGTGGAGGAGCTCCGCGACCATGTCTACAGTGTGAACGGCACGCCGACCGACTGTGTCGCGCTCGCAGTGCACAAAGTCCTCCCGAGGAAGCCCGACCTCATCGCCTCGGGCATCAACAACGGCGCGAACCTCGGTGACGATATCACCTACTCGGGGACCGTCTCGGCGGCCATGGAGGGCACGATCCTCGGCGTTCCCTCGTTCGCCATATCGATAATCGGACAGCGGCCGTTCCATTACGACACCGCCGCTCCCTTCGCGATCGAGGTGGGAACGTATATTCTCCAGCAGTCGCTGCCCTTTGACACCCTGCTCAACGTGAATGTCCCCAACGCGGCGAAAAAAGATATGATCAAAGGCATCAGGATCACCGAGCAGGGGAAGCGGATTTACGACGGCTCCATTCAGGAGGTCTTCTCTCCCTGGGGCGACAAGCACTACTGGATCGGCGGGGGTACGCCCTACTGGGAGCATGGAGAGGACATGGACATCCAGGCAGTGTTGCACAACTATGTCTCGGTGACGCCGGTCCATCTCAATCTCACCAATTACGAGGCGCTCGAATACATGAAGAAAACATGGAAGAAAGAATAAATCCCAAATTCCAAACTCCAGAATACAAACAAAAGGAAAATTCCGGATATCCTGGGATTTCGGTCCTTGAGGATTTGGATGGTGCCTGGAATTTGGAATCTGGAATTTGGATTTTCTGATGAAATACGATGTCGTCATCGTCGGCGCCGGTCCGGCGGGCATCTTCGCCGCCCTCGAGCTTATCGAGCGCGCGCCGCAGCTCAAGGTCCTCATTGTAGAAAAGGGCAAGGATATCGACAAGCGCCACTGCCCCATGAGCAAAGGCCCTGGGGGCGAGGAGCAGTCGGCCTGCTGGGCCTGCCCGGACTGCGAGCTGGTGAGCGGATGGGGAGGAGCGGGGGCCTACAGCGATGGGAAGCTGACGCTTTCGCCCGAGATCGGCGGATTTCTCTCCCGGTATCTCGAACCGGCGGCACTGCGCGAGCTGATCGAGTATGTCGACCGCATTTACGTGCAGTACGGGGCCCCGGCAGAGCTTCACGGCGGCGACGAGAAAGAGATCGAGCGGATAAAGGACCTGGCCGCCAGGAACGACCTCAGCTTTGTTCCCTCCCATATCCGCCACATCGGCACCGAGCGCTGCCGCGAGGTGCTGAAGGGCATGAGAGACGCGATAGATGCCCGGGCGGATACGCTCTTCGGCGCAGCAGTGCAGCGGCTGCTCGTCGAGCGGAAGCGGGTCGCGGGCGTCCGGCTCGCGGACGGCAGGGAGATAAGGGCGCCTTTCGTTGTCCTTGCTCCCGGAAGGGCCTCTTCCCGGTGGCTCGAGGCAGAGGCGAAGCGGCTCAGGCTCACCCTTCTGAAGAATCCTGTCGATATCGGGGTGAGGGTCGAGCTCCCTGCAGCGGTCCTCGAGCCTCTCACCAGTGTCACCTACGAGCCGAAGCTGATTTTTTATTCAAAGCGCTTCGACGACAAGGTCAGGACCTTCTGCGTCAACCCCTACGGCGAGGTGGTGAAGGAGCACCTGAAGGACATCTGGACCGTGAACGGCCACAGCTATGCCGGTATCAGGACGAACAATACGAACTTCGCCATCCTCTCGAGCACCTTCTTCACCGAGCCCTTCAACGAGCCGATCTCGTACGGTACCTATATCGCGCGACTCGCGAACTTCCTCGGAGGCGGCGTCATTGTCCAGCGGCTCGGCGACCTCCTGCAGGGGCGGCGCTCGACCCCGGAGCGGATCGCCCGGGGCCTGGTGCAGCCGACGCTGCGGGATGCAACGCCGGGAGATCTCAGCTTCGTGCTTCCCTACCGGTATCTCGCCAATATCATGGAGATGCTCGAAGCGCTCGACCGCATCGCTCCCGGCGTCAGCTCGCGCCACACGCTGCTGTACGGCGTGGAGGTGAAGTTCTACTCGATGCAGCTCAGCCTTTCGAATACGCTCGAGACCGAGATCGCCGACCTCTTTGCCATAGGCGACGGCGCGGGCGTGAGCAGGGGCCTTATCCAGGCGTCGGCTTCGGGCGTCATCGCCGCGCGGGAGATATTGACGCGTTCGGGGGTGCAGCGTACGGCGTTATAGTGCTCAACGCTGCAGCGATACTATGGATGATTTCAGCGCTCTGAGAAACATGATGGTCGATTCCCAGCTCGTGCCGCGGGGCATAACGGACGAGCGCGTCCTCAGCGCCATGAGGAAGGTGCCGCGCCACCTCTTCGTTCCGGAGCCCATGCGGCACCGCGCCTACGAGGATATGGCCCTCTCCATCGGCGAAGGGCAGACCATATCGCAGCCCTACATGGTGGCGGTCATGACCGAGCTCCTCGAGCTGAAAGGAGACGAGCGGGTGCTCGAGATCGGGACCGGTTCCGGGTACCAGGCGGCGATACTCGGGGAGCTCGCGCGAGAGGTGTTCACCATCGAGCGTGTGCCCGCGTTGGCGCAGCAGGCGCAGGAGCGCCTGAGAAGGCTCGGCTATGCCAATGTCGAAGTCATCGTCAGGGACGGGACGAGAGGGCTTCCCGATCGGGCTCCCTTCGACGGCATCATCGTGACCGCCGCTGCCCCCGAAGTGCCGGCGCCCCTCGCAGAACAGCTCCGCGAGGGCGGCGTCATCGTTGCGCCGGTGGGAGAGCGGTTTTCGCAGATCCTGATCAAGGGGAGAAAGAGAGCCGGCGCTCTCGTGGAAGAGCGCAGCACGCCCTGCGTCTTCGTGCCGCTCATCGGCGAGTACGGCTGGAACGAATAGCGGATGCCGCATCTCGCCGGTCCCTCTCCTTTGATGTCCGGGGTCTTGACCTTTAGATTGCTTAGGCACTAAACTAGAGGTTGTATGAAAAAGGAAAAATCCATATACGAGCTCCAGGCAGAGGTCTGCAAGATCCTCTCGAGCCCGAAGCGGCTCGAGATCATCAACGCGCTGAAGGGGGGAGAGAAGTCGGTCACCGAGCTGGTCGATATCCTCGACACTCCCAAGGCGAACGTCTCGCAGCATCTTGCGGTCATGCGCCTCAAAGGCATCTTGAAGACCAGGCGGGATGGCGTCAATATCTTCTACAGCATCGCCCACCCGAAGGTGATCGAGGCCTGCATGCTCATGAGAGAGGTGCTCACCGAACTGCTGACCGAGCGGAGCAAGATGGCGAGCCTCATGCGGAAAGGCGAATAGCACCGTCCCCTCCTTTCCTCTGGTCCGCTGGTCCGCTGGCCTGCCTTCCGGTGCATTTTTCCGTCCCTTAGTTTGTACTGCGGTCAATCCCTCCTTTTTAACAACTGGCCAGAACTCCTGATAATTCTCATTATTGCTTGACATATTGTTTTGCAACATGTTATTACTTAAAGGCTTAGGCCTTTACCAGGTACTCAACCCTGATTTTGAGTATATATTCTCCCTGAATGGAGGAACCTTCAATGTCTCTTGCAACCTTTAAAGGAGGGATTCACCCTCCTGACAAGAAGGAACTTTCCAAAGACAAGATCATTTCCCCCGCCAAACCGCCGAAACGAGTCGTGATCCCCCTGGTGCAGCACATCGGAGCCCCCTGTAAAGTGGCGGTGAGCGTCGGCCAGGAGGTGAAGAAAGGCGAGGTCATCGGCAGCCCGGAAGGATTTGTTTCCGCTCCTGTCCACGCATCGGTGTCGGGAAAGGTCGTTGCTGTTGGCGAGTTTCCCCTTGCTAGCGGAAGAATGGTCACGTCGGTGGTCATCGAGAACGACGGCAAAGAAGAGTGGATCGCATTAAAGGACAATCCCGATTATCTGAGCCTCTCTCCCGAAGCGTTGAAGGCCAAGGTAAAGGACGCCGGCATCGTGGGCATGGGCGGCGCCGCCTTCCCTACGCATGTGAAGCTCTCTCCTCCCAAGGAGAAGCCGGTGGATGTGGTGGTCCTGAACGGCGCCGAGTGCGAGCCCTATCTCACCGCCGACTACCGGCTGATGGTCGAACGGCCGAAGGAGGTCGTCGAGGGACTGAGGACCCTTATGAAGATCGTCGGGGTGAGCAGAGGGGTTATCGGCATCGAGAACAACAAACCCGATGCCATCAGGGCGATGGAACAGGCCGTTGCAGGAGATCCCGCTCTTAGGGTATGCGCTCTCGAGGTGAAGTATCCGCAGGGCGCTGAAAAGATGCTCATTAAGGCCGCCGTCGACCGCGAGGTGCCGGCGAGAGGACTCCCCATGGATGCCGGGGTGGTGGTGCAGAATATCGGCACCGCGGTCGCCGTGTACGAAGCGGCGCGCTACGGCAAACCGCTCATCGAGCGCGTGGTGACCGTCACCGGCGAAGGGATCAGGGAGCCGAAGAACCTCATGGTCAAGATCGGCACGATCACCACCGACCTCATCGAAGAGTGCGGCGGGTTCAAGACCGAGGCTGCCAAGGTCATCTCCGGGGGGCCGATGATGGGGTTCGCCATGTACTCCCTCGAGGTGCCGGTGACCAAGGGGACCTCGGGCGTTCTCGTCCTGCCCGAAGAGGGGGTGATGCACGCCGAAGACTTCGGCCCCTGCATCCGCTGCGGCAGGTGCATCGAGATATGTCCCATGAACCTCATGCCCTCCATGCTGAGCGTGCTCGCGGAGAGGGGGTTCTACGAGGAGGCGAAGGAGTACAATCTCTTCGACTGCTTCGAGTGCGGCTCCTGCACCTTTGTCTGCCCCTCGAAGAGGCCGATCGTGCAGCTCGTCCGGCTCGCGAAGTCGCAGGTCAAACCGTAAGGAGCCACTCATGGAAATGACAACAAAGAAAGACCATCAATTCATCGTCTCGGTCAGCCCGCATGTGAAGAGCGAGGAGACCACGAGCCGCATCATGTGGAGCGTGAGCGCGTCGCTCCTCCCTGCAACGGTGATGGGCATCTACTTCTTCGGCCCCCGCGCGGCGGTTACGGTTGCGCTCTGCATCATCGCGGCCGCGCTGTCCGAATATATCTACCAGAAGGCGCTCAACCAGAAGATCACGGTCGGCGACGGCAGCGCTGTGCTGACAGGGCTCCTGCTCGGCATGAACCTGCCGGCGTCGGTGCCGTTCTACATCCCGATCATCGGCTCCTTTGTGGCGATCGTCATTACCAAGCAGCTCTTCGGCGGGCTCGGCTTCAACGTCTTCAATCCCGCGCTCATCGGCCGCGCGTTCCTGCTCATTTCCTTCCCGAAGCTGATGACGATCTGGATCAAGCCGGATGCGGCCTTCGTAAAGATGGATGCGGTGACGACCGCGACCCCCCTGGGTATATTGAAGGAAGAGGGCGTGGCGAAGCTGATGGAGGCCTTCGGCGACAAGATCAACCTTTATGCGGAGCTCTTCGTGGGGCACCGCGCAGGTTCGATCGGCGAGACCTCGTCGATCGCGCTGCTCATCGGCGCCGCCTTCCTTCTCTACCGCGGCTACATCTCGTGGCATATCCCGGTCTCGTTCCTCGGCACCGCGGCGGTGATCGCCTGGGTCTTCGGCGCCAAGGGCGCGCTCTTCGCCGGCGACCCGATCGTGCACCTCCTGAGCGGCGGCATGCTCCTCGGCGCGTTCTTCATGGCCACCGATTACGTCACCTGTCCTTCGGTCAAGAAGGGACAAATCCTCTTCGGCATCGGCTGCGGCTTCCTGACAATGCTCATCCGTTTGAAGGGAGGCTATCCCGAGGGCGTCATGTTCGCGATCCTCATCATGAACTGCTTCGCCCCTCTCATCGACCGCGGTTTCAAGACGAAGGTCTTCGGGGCGGTCAAACCGGCCAAGGCAAAGGAGGCGACGAAATGACCGGCAAAGATATCCTGAAGGTAACCCTCAATCTCGTCATCATCTACCTTTTCGGCGGACTCATCCTGGCAGGGGTCTACGCCAAGACCTCGCCGATCATGTTCAGAAACGAGGTCATCAAGAAGGAGAAGGCGCTGAAAGCGCTTGCGCCGGAAGCTGACGCTGTCGAGAAGCTGGGCGACTGGACTCCCCACGGCAAGAAGGCCGAGTACTTCGCTGCGAAGAAGGACGGCGCCGTCATCGGCTACGTTATCCAGTCCTTCGGCAAGGGCTATTCGGGGTACATCAACACGTTCACTGCTGTGGACAAAGAGTTCAGGGTGCAGAAGATCGATATACTCGGCCACACCGAGACCCCGGGATTGGGAGATGAGATAGAGCTCGATTACTTCAAGGACCGGCTCAAGGGAAAAGACGTGGACCATTTGAAGGTGGTGAAGACCGAGACTGCGGAGTACGTCGAAGCCATCTCGGGGGCGACGATCTCGACTAGGGCGGTCACCGAGGATGCCGTGAAAAACGGCGTCAGCTTTCTTATAAAGACGGTAAGAGAGGGAGGAGCGGCAGATGGCGCAGGAAAGCACAACTAATTACGTAGAGCTTATCACCAACGGACTGGTAAAAGAGAATACCATATTCAAGCTTGCCCTCAGTCTCTGCCCTTCGATCGCGGTGACGAACAGCCTGAAGAACGGCGTTCTCATGGGCGTCGCGGTGCTCTTCGTGCAGGTGATGGTGAACATCACCATCTCGGCGCTGAAGGGGGTTATCCACCCCAAGGTCAGGCTGCCCATATTCATGCTCGTCATCTCGGGATGGGTGACGGTGACCGATATGTCGATGGCCGCCTTCGTGCCCGATGTCTACCGGCAGATGGGGCTGTACATCCAGCTCATCGTCGCCTTTGCCTCCATCCTCGCCCGCGCGGAGATGTTCGCGAGCAAGAACCGTATCGCTCCCTCGATGGCCGACGGCATCGGGATGGGGCTCGGCTTCCTCTTCGCCCTTACCGTCATCAGCTTCTTCAGGGAGCTGATCGGGAAAGGCGCGCTCTGGGGCGTTCCGATCGTGAACGCAAAGCCGCTGCTGATCGCCATTCTCCCCGCAGGGGGCTTTTTTGCGGTGGGGCTCCTGATGGCCCTCTTCAACTGGCTCGATGCACGGTACAAAGAGAAGAGCGCACGCGCTGCGAGCGCCCCTGCCGCAAGCGCGCCTGCCGCTCACTAAAGGAGGAGAACGATGGACGGCGAATTCACCAAACTGTTTCAGCTGGTCGTTTCGGCCTCGCTGATAAACAATTTCGTCTTTACCCGGTTCCTCGGTCTCTGCATCTTCTTCGGCGTCTCGAAGAAGATGGAGACGGCGGTGGGCATGAGCATTACCTTTACGGCGGTCATGATGATCAGCGCAGCGCTGAGCTGGGTCGTCTACAACTACATGATGGTCCCGCTCGATATCACGTTCCTGAAGATCATCGTCTTCATCGGCATCATCGCCGGCCTCGTTCAGGCGTCGGATACGATCATGAGAAAGATCGCCCCGGGGCTCTATTATAAGCTCGGCATCTATCTTGCCCTTATCTCGACGAACTGCATCATCCTGGCGGTTCCGCTGGTCAATGCAGGCGAGCACTACAACTTTATCCAGAGCCTCGCCTTCGGGCTCGGCTCCGGCATAGGCTTCGCGCTCGCCCTGATCATCATGGCGAGCATCCGCGAGAAGCTCGAGCTTGCCGATGTGCCGAAGCCGTTCAGGGGCCTTCCCATGGCGTTTGTGGTGACCGGGCTGATCGCCCTGGCGTTCACCGGATTTTCGGGACTGATTACCCTGTAATAAGCTATAATAAAAGAGGAAGTTTGCCGTATCAATTAACGTACAAAGAAACAAAGGAGTAGAGATGTCTACCATTCCGATGCTACATAAAAGAAAAGCAGTTCCCGGTATGCTCCTTTTTATTTGTGCCGTCGCCGCACTCGCCCTCTTCTGTCCCTCGCTCGCTTCGGCAGGCGTCGGAGGCGGAGTCGAGGCCAAGGAGCGTGTCGATTTCATCCCCCTCGTGAAGTTCACCCTCATATTCCTTGCGGGCCTCGGGACGGTCTTCGGGGCCGGCCTCGCGTTCGCCTCGAAGAAGTTCGCTGTCAAGATCGACCCCCGGGTCGAGCAGGTGAAAGATTGCCTTGCCCACGCGCACTGCGGTGCCTGCGGCTATGCGGGCTGCGAACAGTACGCCGAGGCGGTCGTGAATAATCCGGAGGTATCCCCCGCGCTCTGCATTCCCGCGGGCGCAAAAGGAGCCGAGAAGGTCGCCCTGATCACCGGCAAGAAAGCGGAAGTGAAGGAGCCGGAGTTCGCCCGTGTGATGTGCCAGGGCGGCTCGAGCAGGTCGACGAAGCGCTTCAAATACGAGGGGGTAGAAGACTGCCGGGCTGCGGTGCTCGCGGGCGGCGGCGACAAGGCATGCATCTATGGATGCCTCGGGTACGGGACCTGCGCAAAGGTCTGCCCCTTCGGCGCCATTTCGATGAGCGGCGATAACCTCCCGGTGATCGACATGGCGAAGTGCACGGGCTGCAGAAAGTGCGAATCTGCCTGCCCCAAGCGGGTTATCGAGGTGCTCCCCGCTTCGAAGGCGGTCCTCGTTGCGTGCCATTCGAAGGACAAGGGCGTAGAGGTGCGGAAGAACTGCCAGGTCGGCTGCATCGCCTGTGGCAAGTGCGCGAAGGTCTGCCCCTTCGACGCGGCAAAGGTCGAGAGCAATCTCTCACGGATAGATCTGGGCAAGTGCAGGGTCTGCGGCCAGTGTGTCGCTGTCTGCCCGACCAAGGCGGTCGTCGACTTCATTCCCCAGCGGCCCAAGGCGGCGGTCACGGATAAATGCATCGGCTGCCAGATCTGCTCGAAAGTCTGCCCGGTCAACGCTGCGAGCGGAGAGCCGAAGAAGAAGCACGCCGTGGACCAGAGCAGGTGCGTCGGCTGCGGCATTTGCACGGCAAAGTGCCCGGTGCAGGCCATCGAGGGCACCTTCAATACCGCAGCGGTGCTCGCCGCAGCAGCAGCCAGGAAGCAGAAAGCAGCAGCAGCGTAGTCCTTTCCCAAAAGCAGAGAGTAAACTTTTTCGAGAGTTCGCCGATTAAAAGAGGAGGCGAACTCTTGACTTTTCAGGGGCGCTTAAGGTACAAATACACGGTCTCCTTATGAAACGGTACAGCGGCTCCATAGGAATTACTTTTCTCGTGATGCTCTTCCTCTTCATGAGCGCCTTCTCCACTGCTGATGCGGTGAGAGGGCTGCTCTGGGCTGCCGAACCGGAGCCCCTCATGACAGGAGAGGAGCCCGAAAGGGAGCAGGCCATCTCTGTCGCGGCTTCCGTTGTCGTAGAGCACTCGGCGGAAGAGGTCATCTCCGTGCCCCCTCCCGAAGCGGCGGCCGGGCAGGCGACTCACAGCGCGCCGAATGACGGCGGACAGAACGAAGCCCCCTCCAGTGCTAAACCCAAGAATTCCGCCGATAAGAAGTCATCGACTAAAGTAACCGGAGCACCATTACAATCTCAGGCTCAGGCCCAGGTCCAGGCCCAGGCCCAGGTCAAGGCGGGGCAGGCTGCGCCGGGCGTTGTCGAGGGCGATAAGCAGGTCTCTGCAGCCGCCCCCGCCGAAAAGCAGGGACCAGCCGCGCCGCCCCTGATCGATACTTCCCATATGACCAACGAGACGGCGATGAAGGCGGTAGAGCGCAATATTACCCTCTTCAAGGACAGGCTCAAAGAACGCTTCTCGGTCTGGCTCGAGCGGTCGGCACGCTACGTGGAGATCATGAAAGATGTGCTCAGGGAAAAGAACCTTCCCGAAGAGCTGGTCTTCCTGCCGATCGTCGAGAGCGGGTTCAACCTGAATGCCTATTCGAGCGCCCGGGCGGTCGGCCCGTGGCAGTTCATTGCCGCGACCGCGAAGCGCTACGGACTGGTGATCGACTGGTGGCGCGACGAGCGAAAAGACCCGGTCAAATCCACCAGGGCCGCTGCAGACTACCTCAAGGACCTCTACAAGATGTTCGGCTCCTGGAATCTCGCCCTCGCCGCGTACAATGCCGGCGAGGGGAGGATCATGCGGGCTCTTAAAAAGACCGACACCGGCGACTACTGGTCGCTCATCGATACGAAGCAGCTCGCTGCCGAGACAAGGGAGTATGTGCCCCGCTATATCGCGGCGACGATGATCGCCCATACGCCGGAGGAGTATGGATTCGAAAACCTGGAATACCATGAGCCTCTCGAATATGACGAGGTGACCATACACGCGCCCCTCGATGTCGATATTATCGCGCGATGCGCTGAATGCACGGTGAAAGAGATACGGGAGTTGAATCCCGAGCTGAGAAGGTGGAGCACGCCTCCCAATGTCCCGCAGTACACGATCCGCATCCCGGCGGGAAGCAAAGAGGCTTTTCAGAAGAGCCTCGCCTCGATCCCCAAGGAGGAGCGGTTTACGGTCGACACCTATATCGCCAGGAAAGGCGATTCGGTCAGGAAGATCGCCCAGAGGACGGGAACGCCGGTAAGCGCGATCCTCGCCCTGAACTCGCTGTCGGGCATCGAGCGGATCAGCGCAGGAGAGGTGATAAAGCTTCCGCCGCAGGAGAAGTTTTCCGCTGACCTCGATGACCGGAACGATATGCGCAGCCTGGCGAAGAAGGCGGTGTACAAGAAGCGGGTGGCGGATAAAGAGGAGAAGAAGCGCATCGGCAAACGGGGGAAGAAGAGCACGCAGAAGGCCGAGGTGAGGACGAAGAGCAAGAAGGCGAAGAGCGCCGGCATTGCCAAGAAAAAGACCTCAACCGCCAAGAGCGCCGGAACCGCAAAAGTGAAGAGCAAGGCGAAGAAGAGTAAAGTAAAAACAAAGAGGGCCTGAGCACACGGCCCTCTCCCCTGTTGTCCCTCCAGCAGCATCCCTTCTCCAAAGTGCCTGCCCCTGCTGCTCCGGTTGCGATCAATAGCCGTAGTCGCCGGTCTCGATACTCACGAGCCTTCCGTTCTCGAAGGTCAGGTAGCGGATGAAGGACGTCGGCCCCAGGTTGTAGGTCCACTCCTCGATCTCGACGAACACCTCGACAAAGAGGGGCTCCCGGTACTTCTCTCGTTCCCTCTGTCTTTCGTACCCCCGGGGCGGGAAGAGGTCCCGGTAAAAGTCGCGCGCGATCCTCTTCTCGTAGCGCACCTCCTTATCGGCAGGCTCCCCGCATTTGGCGCGGACCGAGGCCCTCGTCTCGCCGATCGTCACGATCCGCGAGCCGCACCGGAGGGAGTCGAGGGCAAAAGAGGCGGTGTGGAGCACCAAAAGAGAAAGCAAGGTTATCGCATATATCCATAGGTTCTTCATAGCACGATCCCCAAAGCAGCCGGCAAACGCAGTACCGGGAGAGGCAACGATTCCCCTCCCCTGCAGATGTCCTTATCTCTACTATACCAAATAGCGGTGAACCTGCTGTGAAAGGGGGGTGAAGGATTGTGAATTCAAGCGCATCGAGCGGTATGATGAGCGGGAGAAGCGCTTTCGGTCAACAAAAAAGGGGCTCCGGAGCAGCCCCTTTTCTCATTCTCTATCGGCTCTACGGCAGCTGTTCCGGTCAGCTTCCGAGGCGGGCCTTCGCTTCGCTCACCGCTGCCGAGCGGGGAAACTTGTTGACGAGCTCCTGGTATTTCGCCTTCGCCTCTTCGGTCTTTCCCATCGACTCGAGGATTTTGCCGCTCTCGAGCAGGGCCATATCCTGGAACGGGCTGTCTTTTATGGCGGCGAGATTGTTGAAGGTGGTCAGGGCGTTGTTCACATCGCCTTTCTTCAGATAGGTCATTCCCAACTTATACGTCGCCAGCGGCATGATCCGGGGGTCGGAATAGCGGGCGGTAAGCTCCTTGAGCGTCGTGATCGCCTCGTCATAGTTGCCGAGCTCGTAGTGGCTGTTGGCGATGTAGAGCAGGGTCGCCGGGTTCTTCCTGGTGGCGTAGGACTCTTTGAACTTCTCGAGGGCGCTCTTGTACCGCTCGGCAGGAGCGGCAAAGGGGGCCTGGGTCATACCATGAAAGAGCTTGTAGCCCTCGTAGCGCAGCTCCTCGGCCCTCGATGTAGAGACGCTGTGATAGATGTAGAATCCCCCGACCGCTATGACGACTATGCCGAAAGCGAGGAGCGCATAGATCAGCGTGCGCTGTTGCCCCTTCAGCCGTTCCCGGATATCCTCGACGGTCTCCCTGATATCGGTCTCTTCATAGTCGCTCTTCTTAACGTATTTTTTTATCGGTCTTGGCATCTCGTTCCCTCCCTCGTGTGCCGGTGCGCTAATGATGAGCTTTTATTTTACCATGGATACTATGATTTGAGCGCTCTCTCGATGACGGTCCGCGCGTGGGCGAAGACCCCGTCCGCCTGGCGGTCGTCGAGCCCGGCAGCGCGGAGCACCTGGCGTGCAAAGGTCGTGGAGATGAGGTCCGACGGCGCATGGGCGTCGGTATTGATGGTGAGCGGAATGCCGTACTGCAGGGCGTATTTGGCCACATGGCCGTTCGAGAGACTGTGCCCTTTCCGCGCGGTGATCTCGAGGGTGATCCCGGTCTCCTTTGCACGGGAGAGGTCTTCGGTCGAGATGAGCCCGGGATGGGCGAGAATATCCGCTCCCGACTCTATGGCCGCCCTGTTGGTCCCTTTGACTACCGGCTCCACCACGGTCTCTCCGTGAATGACCACGATCTTCGCCCCGAGCGAGCGCGCCTCCTTCACCAGGTCGGGGATGAGCGCCGGAGGCACATGGGTGAGCTCGGCGCCGGGGATGACGGCGAGCGGAACGTGCTTCTGCAACGCCGCCACCGCTTTGACGATGCGCGGGATGATAAGGTCCAGGTTCGAATGGTCCATATGGTCGGTGATGGCGAGGGCCTCGTACCCCATCGCCGCCGCCCGCCGGATCAGCTCCGCCGGAATGAGCTCCCCGTCACTGAATATGCTGTGTGTATGGAGGTCTATCATTGCGCAATTGTTAAGAATACCGGAAAAATCGCTGAAAAGTAAAGACAACGGGGGGCGCGGGACTGCGGGCGCGACAGCCGGAAATCCCGGAAAAGATTTACTAATGGAGCCCGGTACAGTACAATTTAACTATGCATATGAAGGCCGATATCGTCAAGATAGAAGAGTACCTGATCGAGGAGGAGCCTTACTATCTCGAGGTCAACGGAGAGAAAGCGCTCTTCGAAGCAGGGTACAGGAACCGCATCCCCGTGCTGCTCAAGGGGCCGACCGGCTGCGGCAAGACACGTTTCATGGAGTACATGGCCTGGCAGTTCAAGCGTCCGCTCGTGACGGTATCGTGCCATGACGACCTTACCGTCTCTGACCTCGTCGGGAGATATCTCATCCGCGGCGACGAGACGGAGTGGGTGGACGGCCCGCTGACGAGGGCGGTCAAGGCGGGCGGGTTCTGCTATCTCGATGAAATCGTCGAGGCGAGAAAGGATACGACCGTCGTGATCCACCCTCTCGCCGACCATCGGCGGATCCTCCCCATCGAAAAGCGCGGGGAGATACTGACCGCCTCGCCCGAGTTCCTCCTCGCCATCTCGTACAATCCGGGATACCAGAGCGTGCTGAAGGACCTGAAGCAGAGCACCCGGCAGCGGTTCCTCGCCATTGAATTCAACTACCCGCAGCGGGAGCTCGAGATGGAGATCGTCGTGCACGAGACCGGGGTGCCGATGCGTGTCGCCGAGCTGCTCGTCAGTTTTGCAGAGAAGACCAGGAATCTCGTGGATGCGGGGCTTACCGAGGGGGCGAGCACGAGGCTTCTCATTCATGCCGCACGTCTGATCCGCTCGGATATTCCGCCGAGAAAGGCGTGCGAAGTGGCGATATCCGAGGCCCTTACCGATGACCACGAGATGCTGAAGGCCCTCTCCGAGATTGTCCAGTCGCTGTTCTGAGTTCCCGGTTCCGTACGGAACCTAACCTCCGCTGCCGTACTCCTGACCCCTATGCCGATTACCATCGATACCCATAGCGAGCGTCTTATAGGCGAGCTCATCAAGAACCTGAGGCTCAATTTCTTCGATAATCAGGACATCATCGGGATCATCGATGCGGTCGATACCTTTGACGAGCGCCTCAGGCTCAAGGTGCTCGTCCTCTGCGTCATCCTCTCCGACGAGACCCCGTCGATCATCCCCAGCACCCTGCGGCGCATACAGAAGGTCGGCCGGAAGCTCGATGCAGCGGACCTCGAGAAATGGATCGACAGCGCTGCCGAGATCCTGAACGGCCAGGGCACCGACGCCTTCTTCCGCTTCGTTTCGCGGACGGATGAGGAGCACCTCAAGGCCTTTGCCGGTGTCGACCGGCTGCGTTTCAAGGAGGTGGCGACGACGATAGAGCTCTACCTCAAGGGGATCTCGGGAAGCGATCTCGCCGTCGGCACGGATATCGAGTCCTCCACCGATATAGACACCGTCTATTTCCCGGCGGTGCTGAGCCGTTTCAAGCGGGCGGACGACAACCTGCTCGTCTATCTGCTCATGGCGGCCCACAAATGGGCGCAGATAGCCACCGGAACGCTGACGCCCGACCTCGGCCTCGCGCTCGCGGGGACTCCCTTTGCCGGCGAGGAGGATGCCCCGGAGGATCTCGAAGCTCTTTTCAATCTCTTTCCCGAGCGGGAGCTCGCTATCGATCTTTTCACGCTGCTCGAGGCGTTCATGCTCGATGCCTTTTTGTGGAGAGAGCTCCCCGGCCTGATGGAACGTTCGGCTTCGCTCAAGAAGGAGATCTTCGATGAGCGGCCTGCGCTGAACGAGGTGTCGGAAAAGACCTCCTTCAGCGAGGGGGTCTACCATCTCTATTTGGCCGGGAGGACGAAGGGACCGGCCCCGGACGCCCTCGCGCGGCTGACGCCGGAGATACTCGGGCTCCGGCAGGCCGAGAGCCCGGCAGAGATCATCAGGACGCTCATTACCTGCTATGCGGCGGCGCAGGCGCTCGACGGCCTCTACGAGCCGCACCGGCCGGTCTTCTTTCTCGGGACGGTCAAGCCGGAACGGATCGTGCGCCGCCTCAGGGCCAGGCGGAACGAGATGAGGAAAAAGGTCGAGCGCATGATCTCCACGTTGCTCAATATGCCGAAGCGCGATCTGCGCCAGCGCCCTGCGGGCAAGAGGATTCTGCAGGAGCGGCCGGTCAAACCCGAACAGGAATATCTCGTCATCAAGGGACGGACGGTTGCCATTGACAAGGACCTGCAGGAAAAGATCAAGGGCGGCGCCGTCATTCCCGAGGGAGCGCTCGTGAAGGGGAGCACGCTCGAGAGCGGAAGCTCGTACATCATGCTCGAGGATCTGGTCACTGAGGAAGAGCTGGCGCGCGTGAGGCACGGCGGGATCGCTTATGACGAATGGGATTATCACCGGGGGGATTACAAGAAAGCGTGGTGCATCCTCTACGAGCAGGATGTCGAGGCCGGCGATGAGCCTTTTGTCGAGACGACCATGAAGCATTACCGGAGGCAGGTCGCCGTGCTCAAGAAGAAGTTCGAACGCATAAAGACCGGTCAGCAGAGGGCGAAAAAACAGGGGGACGGCGATATGATCGATCTCGACGCCGCTGTCGAGGCGCTCTCCGACCTCCATGCAGGCCTGGTCCCGGAGGAGAATATCTATACGCGGACCCAGCGGGAGAAGCGCGACATCGCCGTTCTTTTCCTGATCGACATGAGCGGCTCGACGAAGGGGTGGGTGAACGAGGCGGAAAAGGAAGCGCTGGTGCTCATGTGCGAGGCCCTCGAGGCGCTCGGCGACCGCTACGCCATCTACGGCT